>CANHCJ010000016.1 GCA_947458025.1 Rhodospirillales bacterium
ACCCGCTGCGCGACCTCGCCGAGGCGGCGGGCGAGGTGCTGGAGGATGCCGACGCGCCGCGCCGGCGGGTGATGCTGGTGGACGGCCGGCCGGCCACCACCGCGGAGGAACAGGCCTACTGGCGCGCCGCCGCCGCCTTCGACCGGCTGTGCCACGCCCGCGCCGCCGCGGAGCCGGACATCGCGCTGACCGAGGCGATCGCGGAACTGCGTGACGATCCCTGGATGGCCACGGTGGAGACCTGGGAAGCGGCGCAGATCTCGGCCGCCGATCCGCGGCGCTTCTCGGTGCGCGACTGGTCGGCCAACGACCTCGCCGGGCGCAACCTGTGGGCGCCGGGCGGGATCGGCGCCCTGGTGCAGCGACGCCTCGCGCCGCTTGCAGGCGATATCACCTTCGGCACGCCGGCGCGGCGCATCGCCTGGGGCGCGGCCGGCGTGGCGGTGGAGACGCCGCGCGGCACGCTGCGGGCGCTCGCCTGCATCGTGACGGTCTCGGTCGGCGTGCTGGCCGCGGGCGGCATCGCCTTCGACCCGCCCTTGCCGGCCACGCACCAGGCGGCCATCGCCGGGCTGCCGATGGGGCTGCTGACTAAGGTGGCGCTGCACGTGCCGGGCGGCGAGCGACTGGGGATGGAGCCGGGCAGCATCCTGCGCCGGCGCCTGTCGCGCTCGCTGGAGCCGGTGATGTCGTTCCATTTCTGGCCGCACGGCGCGGGGCATATCGCCGGGTTCGTCGGCGGGCCGACGGCGTGGGACCTCGCCCGCGCCGGGGAGGGCGCCACTAAGGCCTTCGCGCGCCAGCAGCTGGAACGTGCGCTGGGGGCGGAGGCGGTGGCCCGGGTGGGCGAGATCGTGGTCTCGCCCTGGGGCAACGACAAGCTGCATCGCGGCGCCTACACCTATGCCCTGCCGGGGCAGGCCGGGGCCCGCGCGGTGCTGGGCACGCCGCTCGACGGCCGGCTGGTGTTCGCCGGCGAGGCCACCTGCACCGACGGGCTGGCCGGCACGGTGGGCGGCGCCTTCCACGAAGGCGAGCGGGCGGCCGGGCTCGTCTAGGTCAGGCCCAGCATATTGGCCAGGAAGCCCAGCGCCACGCTGATCGCCGAGGCGGTGGCGGCCAGGGCGGCGCGGCGGTTCAGCATGCTGGCGCGGTTGATTGCGATGACGAGGCGGTTGATGTCCGAGGCGTCGAGCTCCTCGGTGAAGCTCACGCGGCGCACGGTGCGGCCGCTGGCGCGCAGCCACAGCCAGCCGGCGAGAAAGCCGCTGATGCAGCCGAACAGGTCGAGGATGAAGGTGACGGTCATGGTTCCCCCAGGCGGGCGGCGAGCAGCATGCCCGACACTCCTACCGCGGCAATGAGGGCACCGCACAGCGCCACGGTGGAGGCCGCGCCGAGGGCGTGGAACGGCAGCGGGCCGATGGCGGCCCCCAGCATCATCGCGCCCGCCACGATCGCCAGGCGCAGCCGCAGCAGGGCGGTGAGGTCCGCGCCGGCCAGGCGGGACTGCACCGTGGCGAGGAACTGCAGGAAGAAGAACGGCCCGCCCAGCCCGGCGAGCAGGGCCGCCGCGGCCATCGGCAACACGGCGGGGGCCAGGGCGGCGGCGATGAAGAAGCTGCCCATCCAGAGGTAGCCGGCGAACATCTGCAGGTACGGCCGGCGCGGAATGCGGGCGGAGGCCAGGATGTTCCCCAGCACGTCGCCCACGCCATAGGCGCCCATCAGCAGGGCCAGTTCCGGCAGGCCCAGGCCGCGCTCGGCCACCAGCAGCGGCAGGCCGACCGAAAGCGTCAGCGACCAGGGCGCCAGCATCACCGCATTGGCCAGCACCAGGGCGCGGATCAGCCGGTCCCGGCGCAGGATGGCCCAGCCCTGGACGGCACGGGCCCAGGCGCTGGCCCGCACCGCGCGGGCGGGCGGATCGAGGCGGGGGCCGAGCCGGGCGATGATGGCGGCCGAGGCAAGGCTGGCCGCGGCCGGGAGCCAGAGCAGGTGGATCACCGGCAGCAGCGTGCCGAGCAGCCCGGCCAAAGCGGGGCCGCCGAGCCGGGCGGTGCGGGTGGTGACATCCAGCAGCCCGTTGAGCCCGCGCAGCAGAGCCGGGCCTGGCGCGACAACGGGCACGATGGTTTGCATCGCCGGGTCGAACAGGGCGCGCAGCGCGGCCAGCGCCACGGCGGTGGCGACCAAAACGGCGAGCATCGGCGCCCCGGCGAGCCAGGCCAGCAGCGGCAGCAGCACGATGCCGGCCCGCAGCGCCTCGGCCGCGACCATCACCCGGCGGGGCAGCACCTGGTCAGCGAAGATCCCGCCCAGCAGGCCGATCGCCAGCACCGCGGCATGCTGCGCGGCCGGCAGGAAGGCGGCATCCGCGCCCACCAGCCCGATGGCGAGCCAGACCAGGGCCATGCGCTGCACCTCGTCGCCCAGGCAGGTGGCGGACATGGCGAGCCAGAGGCGGCGCAGCGGGGGCTCGCGGAGCGTGGCGAGGAAGGGGTGTTGCAATCAGTCCCCGAGGAGGAGGCGCTTCACCTCGCGCTTGGCCACCTTGCCATAGCCGGATTTCGGCAGCTCCGGCCAGAGCACGAGGCGCTGGGGATGCTTGTAGCGGGCAAGCCCTTCGGCCAGCCGGCCGCGCAGCGCGGCTTCATCCAGCGTGGCGCCCGCGCGGGGCACGAGGATGGCGATGCCGATCTCGCCCCATTTCTCATCCGGAATGCCCACCACGCAGGCCTCGGCGATGGCGGGGTCCTGCAGCAGGATCTCCTCGATCTCCTTCGGATACACGTTGCTGCCGCCGGAGATGTACATGTCGCTGGCGCGGCCGGTGATGTGCAGGAAGCCGCGCTCATCCAGGTGGCCGAGGTCGCCGGTGTGGAACCAGCCGCCGGCAAAAGCCTTCGCGTTCGCCTCCGGGTTGTTGAAGTAGCCGGCGAACACGGCCGGGCCGCGCACGCAGATCTCGCCGGTCTCGTTCGCCGCCAGGCGCTGGTGGTTGGCATCGAGGATCGCGATGTCGATCCCGGTGCGCGGGTGGCCGCAGCTGCCGATCGGGAAGGCGGGATCGTCCTCGATTCTGTGCAGGTGCGGCGGCAGGACGGTGATGTTCCCCGTGACCTCGCCGAGCCCGAAATACTGCACGATCACGTGGCCGAGCTTGCGCAGCGCATGGACCTGATCCGCGCGGTACATCGGCGCGCCGGCATAGATCACGTGGCGCAGGCTGGAATGGTCGTGCGTGTCCACGCTGGGGTCGCGCGTGAGCATGGTGAGGATGGTCGGCACGGTGAACATGTTGCTGACGCGATGGGCCGCCACCAGGCGCCAGGCCTCCGGCACGTCCAGCTTCTCGCCGGGCATCAGCACGGTGGCGGCACCGCGGGCCACCTGCGCCATGGCATGGATGCCGGCGCCGTGGCTCAGGGGCGCAACGACCAGGGAGACATCCTGCTCCGTGGTCCCCGGCATCAGGTCGCAGAGATGGCTGGTGACCACGAACTCCATCTGGCCGTGGGTGAGCATGGCGGCCTTGGGCCGGCCGGTGGTGCCGGAGGTGTAGAAGAACCAGCACGGGTGGTCGCGGTCCACGTCCACCGGGTGGGCCATGGGCGCGGGGTGGGCGGCCAGCGCCTCCCAATCCCCGGCGAGGTCCAGGTGCAGCCGGGCGGCCGGGTTGGCATCGCGGGCGGCCCGGGCGTGCTCGGGGAAGGCGTCGTCGAAAAGATGGCAGGCCGCACCTGACGATTCCGCCAGGTAGGCGACCTCCGCCGGGGTGAGGCGGAAATTGGTGGGAACCCAGACGGCGCCGAGCATCCAGGCGGCCCACATGGTTTCGAACATCGCCTGCGAATTGCGGCTATGGACGAGGATGCGCTCGCCCGGGGCGATGCCCTTTTCGGCCAAGGCGGCGGCGGCGGAGCGGACGCGGGTGGCCAGCGTGGCCCAGGCGGTTTCCTGGCCGTGGCGGATCAGCCCGGGACGATCCGGGAAGCGGCGGGCGGATTGAAGGAGGAGGTGGGCGAGGTTGCTGGTGGGAATCATGAGGCGGCCAGGAAGCAAGGGTTCACAGGGAGACGGAGAGACAGGGAGAAGACAGGAGGATGGTTCTTTCTGTTTCTCTTCGGCTCTCCGTCTCCATGTGGTCCCTTCTTCTACTTCAGGGGCTCAAGGATCGAGACGTAGTTGGCCACCGCCGCCCCGCCCATGTTGAACACCAGGCCGCGATCCGCCTTCGGCAGCTGCATCGCGCCGGCAGTGCCGGTGAGCTGCATGGCCGCGATCGCGTGCATGGAAACGCCGGTGGCGCCGATCGGATGGCCCTTGGCCTTCAGCCCGCCGGAGACGTTGATCGGAAGGCGCCCGTTCTTCTGCGTCACGCCATCGAGGATCGGCCGCGCCCCCTGCCCCGCCGGCGCCAGGCCCATGGCTTCCACCACCAGCAGCTCGGCGATGGTGAAGCAGTCATGCACCTCGGCGAAGTCGATGTCGGCCAGCGACACGCCGGCCTGGGCCATGGCGCGCTGGAACGCCTGCGCCGCGCCGTCGAACGCCGTGGGGTCGCGGCGCGACAGGGGCAGGAAGTCGTTCACCTGCACCGCCGCGCGGAAGCGGATGGCCTTGTTCATCGCCTTGGCCGTGGCTTCGTCGGTAAGGATCAGCGCGGCCGCACCGTCCGACACCATGGAGCAGTCGGTGCGCTTCAGCGGCGGCGCGACATAGGGGTTCTTGTCGGACACCGTGCGGCAGAAATCGAATCCGAGGTCGCGGCGCATCTGGGCGAACGCGTTGTCCACGCCGTTCCGGTGGTTCTTGGCCGCGATGGTCGCCAGCGCGTCAGACTGGTCGCCGTAGCGCTGGAAGTAGCTCTCGGCGATCTTGCCGAACACGCCGGCGAACCCGGCCGGGATGTCGCCTTCTTCCTTGCGGTAGGCGGCGCTGAGCAGGTTGTCGCCCACCTGCGGGCCGGGCGTGCTGGTCATCTTCTCCGCGCCCAGCACCAGGGCGAAGCGGCCCCGCCCGGCGGCGAGGAAGTCGCGCGCGCCATGGATGGCGGCGGAGCCGGAGGCACAGGCATTCTCGAACCGCGTCGCCTGGGTGAAGCGCAGCTCGGGCACGGAGTTCAGCACCAGGGAGGACGGGAAATCCTGCTTGGAGAAGCCGTTGTTGAACAGCGAGACGAACACGCCGTCCACGTCCGCGGGCGCAATCCCGGCATCCTCGATGGCGGAGCGGGCGACGCGGGCCAGGAGGGATTCGATATCCGGCTCCTCCAGCTTGCCGAAGGGGGTGTGGGCCCAGCCGACGATGCAGGCTTCGCTCATGTGTGTTGGCTCCTCCGCGTGCGGGCCCGCAGATTAGCCGGTCGCCACGCCACGGGACAGGGGCCGGTGGCTTCCTCGGCCCCGCGCGCGGTGCCACACTCCGGCGCAACGGAGGACGCCATGGATTTTGAAACGCTGGTTCAGACGCCCGCAGCATCCGCGGCTACAAGCCGGATCCGGTGCCGCGGGCGGTGATCGAGGAGATCATCGCGCTGGCCAAGGCGGCCCCCTCCTCCATGAACACCCAGCCCTGGCACGTGCACGTGCTCACCGGCGCGCCGCTGGAACGGGTGCGGCAGCGCAACACCGAAACGATGCTGGGCGGCGCCAAGCCGAACCGCGACATCGTCTCCCACGGCGAATACGAAGGCATCCACCGCGCCCGCCAGGTGGCGATCGCGGTGAAGCTGTTCGGCGCCATGGGGATCGAGCGGCACGACAAGGCGATGCGCCAGGACTGGGTGATGCGCGGCTTCCGCCAGTTCGATGCCCCGGTCTCGATGGTGCTGACCTACGACCGGGAGCTGGACCCGGGCGCGGTGGTGCATTTCGACCTCGGCGCGCTGTGCTACGGCATCTGCCTCGCCGCCTGGGACCGCGGGCTCGGCACGGTGGTGAACGGCCAGGGGATCATGCGCTCGGAGATCGTGCGCGAGGAGGCCAACATCCCGGACAGCGAGGTGATCATGACCTGCATCGCGCTGGGCTATCCGAACGAGGAATTCCCGGCCAACGGGGTGCGCGCGGACCGGGAACCGAATGCGAGCTTCGTGCGCTACGTGGGGTTTGAGGAGTGACGGGGCATCACCGCGTTGACAGGCGTTCGCGGGGCCCCCTAGCCTGACCGCCATGGGTGAGTTCCGCTTCCGCATCGCGAGCCGACGTCGCCGCTGCTTTCCAGCGGCGGCTTTCGTGGCTGCGTGCAGACTGGTTCCCCGTGCGATGAGGCCCGCCCGCTAGCGGCCCCTCCCCAAGGCACCAACCGCCCGCCCTCCGAACCCCCGCAGCCCCTGGCTCCGGGGGTTTTTCTTTGCCTCCACCCCAGCAGCAGGACACCACCATGAGCATTCGCGTCGGCATTGTCGGCATCAGCGGTTTCGGCGGCGGCGAGGCGTTGCGCCTCGTGGCCGGCCACCCGCACTTCGAGCTTGTCCATGCCGCGGGCGAGGGCAGCGCGGGCAGCCGGCTCGGGGAGCGGTTTCCCGGTCTGCCGGCCCGGCTGGCGGGGCTCGTGATCGAGAAGTGGGACCCCGCCGCGCTGCCCGCGCTCGACGTGCTGTTCGCGTCGCTGCCCACGGGGCATTCGGCCGAGGCGCTGGCGCGGGTACCGGCGGGGGTGAAGATCGTCGATATCGGCGGCGACCACCGCTACGCCGAGGGGTGGGCGTATGGGCTTGCCGATGTGTGGCCAGAGGCGATCCAGGGCCAGCGCCTTGTGGCCAATCCCGGCTGCTTCCCGGCGGCGACGCTGACCGCGCTGGCGCCGTTGCTGGCGCAGGGGCTGATCGAGCCGGGGAGCATCGTGATCGACGCCAAGACCGGCATTTCCGGCGCGGGGCGCGGCGGGGCCGATAGCCGGTTCGGGTTTGCCGAGAGCAACGAGAACCTGGTGCCGTATGGGCTGCTCAAGCACACGCACATGCCGGAGATGGCCACGACGATCGAGAGGCTGAGCGGCGGCAGCGCGGCCGGGCTGGTGTTCACGCCGCATCTGGTGCCGATGACCCGCGGCGTGCTGGCCACGATCTACTGCCGTGGCCAGGCAACAACGGCGCAGTGCCTGTCGGCGGCACGGGAGTTCTATGCCGGGCGGGAATTCGTGCGGGTGACCGATGCGCCGCCGCAAACCAAGTGGGCGACCGGCTCCAACCTCGCGTTCGTGAGCTATGCGGCCGATCCCGGGCGCAACCTGGTGATCGCGATGGGGGCGGTGGACAATCTCGGCAAGGGCGCGGCGGGCCAGGCGGTGCAGAATGCGAACCTGATATGCGGGCTGCCGGAGACGGCGGGGCTGGATGGGGCGCCGGTCTGGCCGTGAGGTGGGGTGCGTTGGGGGGGGGTGGAGAGCGCCGCCCCCTAGGCTTTGCTTGCGAGGTGTAGCGCGGCGCGGCATCATTGCGACGAAGCAATGGAGGCGGGCGATGCGTATTCCGTGGCCCTTTGGCGCGCGGCAGACGGCTGCCAAAGTGGAACAGGCGCGACTGCCCAAGGTGGTGCACGGCAGCGTGGTGGTTGAGCCCGATGTCGGCACCACATTCATGAGCACCCTTCCGCCGGAGGAGTTTGACGGAGGGTCGATCCAGCTCATTCGCTGGGTGGCGGATGCGGAACGGCACCGGTTCGGCCAACTGCCGAGCGAGGCGTTCCAGGGCGTGCTGGTGCAGCGCGGCGCGGTGCGGGGTGACCTGTTCGTGGCGAACGATCGCTTCTTCGAGTTCCTGCAATACGGGATGGCGGAGATCGGGCCGGCATTGCCGGAGGTGCAGAACGCGGCGCAGGCGGCACGCCGGGCGGGTGGCCTCAACCTGTTCATCTATGACGCGCGCAACGACGATTGGCTGAAGGCAAATCCTCTGGCGATGCCGCCGGATGATGAGGCCATCGGGTTGTTCCTGGTCGGCGATGGGCGGATTACGGCCAAATCCTATTTGCGCAACGCCCGATACAACTGGTGGAGCGCCCTGGGGCCGCCGCAGATTCCGGTGGCATTCCGCGCGGGGCTGGTGGAACGACTGGTGGCACTGGACGCGGCGGGCCGGGCGAAGCCGCAGTAGGGCGGGAGCGCGGGCAGCGGAAGATGGCGGGTCCGGCTTCGCCAACCCGCCCTACCCCGCTTCGATCGTTGGGTCGAGCCGGCTTCGCAGCGAACGGAAGACGTCTTTTTGCTTCATTTTCTTCAGAAAAAGAAGGCCTTGCTTGCTTCCGACGCTGGTGGCGGAAGCAAGCGTGGGTCCTTCACTTCGTGCAGGATGACGGGGGGTTAGATCTCCGAAACCGCCCCATCCGGCAATCCAACGTCGAACCCGTTCAGCGTCATGCTGACCAGCGTGTAGTAGCCGCAGATGCCGATCACATCCGCCACGCCGCGCGGCCCCCAGGCGGCGAGCATGCGGTTGTGCAGTTCCATCGGCACCTGGCGGGTTTCGTGGATGGTCTTCGCGTAGTCGTAGATCACCTGCACCTTCTCCTCCACCGGCGGCAGCGGCTTGCCGTCGCGGATGGCGTTGATGATGGCGGCGTCCAGCTTCGCGGTCTCGGCCAGGCGGCGGTGGGCGAACCATTCGTAGTGGCTGCGCCAGTGCTTGGCGGTGACCAGCACGGCGATCTCCATCAGGGCGGGGCCGAACACCGTGTCGTAGCGGATGTACTCGCCCAAATGCTGGGTGCGCATGGCCAGCTCAGGCGCGTGGATCCACGCCAGTGCCGGGGGCGGCATGCGGCCGCGCTTGCCGGCCACGGCGGCGTCGTGCACCGCGCGCTGCTCGGGGGTCATCTGCTCGTAGGTGGGGGGCGTGATGCGCATGGACGTTTCCCATTGATTGGCTGGATTGATCGTAATGCGGGCGTGCGGTGCTGGCCATGCGCGGCGGGGCGTGGTGGGGTGGCGGCGGGATGGATTCGTCGGCTCAAACACAAACGGGCGGCGTGCGGGTGCTGCTGGGCAATGGCAGCTTCCTGCGGCTGTGGGTGATCGGCGGGCTGGGGAACGCGATGCGCTTCTCCGACACGCTGGCCGCCGCCCTGTTCACCTGGCAGGCGACCGGAAGCGGGTTCGCCGTGGCCGTGGTGACGGCCATGCGCGCCCTGCCGATGCTGCTGTTCGGCGCGTTCGCAGGCGTGGTTTCGGACAGCGTGAACCGCAAGGCGATCCTGCAATGGGGCATGGTGGTGAGCGCCCTGGCCTCCGCCGCCGTGTGCGTGCTGGCGGTGGCCGGCGTGCTGCGGCCCTGGCACGTGGCGGTGGCGGCCTTCGTGGGCGGCAGCGTGTGGGCCACCGAGATGAGCACGCGCCGGCGCATGGCCGGCGAGGCCGCCGGGCCGGCGATGATGGGCCGGGCGGTGGCGCTGGATTCCCTCACCAATGCGATGACGCGCGGCATCGGCCCGATCGTGGGCGGGGCGGTGTTCGCCACGCTGGGCGCGGTGGGGGCCTATGCCGTGTCTGCCGCGTGCTTCCTGCTGGCCGCCGTGCTGGCGCGCGGCGTGGTGCACGCGCAGGAGACGCGGCGGCTGACCCTGGGGCGCGTGCCAAGGGACCTCGCCGAGGGGCTGGCCTATGCCTGGGCCGACCCCACCGTGCGCGCCGTGCTGCTGGTGACGATCGTGATGAACATGTTCGCCTTCAGCTACTCCGCGCTGGTGGCGCCGCTGGCGCTGGGGGTGTTCAAGGTGTCGCAGGCGATCTCCGGCCTGATCTCCTCGGCGGAGGCGGTGGGAAGCTGGCTGGGCGGGATCGTGCTGGCGGCGGTGACGCCGCGCGGGCGGGCGAGCGTGCTGATGGTGGGCGGCAGCGTGGCGTTCCTGCTGTGCGCCATGGCGATGACGCAGATGCCGAACTACTGGCTGGCCTGCGCGGTGCTGGTGCTGGGCGGCATGGGGGCGGCGCTGTTCGGCAACATGCAGACCACGCTGGTGCTCACGCGCGTGCCCCCGGCGGTACGCAGCCGGCAGATGGGCCTGATCACGGTGTGCATCGGGTTCGGCCCGGTGGGGCAGCTGATGATCGGGGCGCTGGCCGAGCGGCTGGGGCCGCAGGGCGCGGTGCTGGCCTCGGCGGTGGCGGGGCTGGCGCTGCTGCTGGTCGTCGGCGCCTGGTGGGTGCGGGCCGAGGGGCGGCGCGCTCAGGGGGATGCGGCGGCGCCGTAGATCAGGCGGTTGCCGTCGGGGTCCAGCAGGTCGAACTCGCGCATGCCGTAGTCGTAGGTGTGCGGCGGCTTCAGGATCGTGGCGCCACGCCCGGCGAGCTCCGCATGGATCGCATCCACATCCCGCACGAAGAGGCACAGCTGACCCTGGCCCGGGGCCTTGCCGGTGAGCGAGGCAGCGGCGAGATGCAGTTGCACCTCGTCCCGGCACAGGCAGGCATAGGTGACAGGCTCGCCCCAGCGGAACGTCACCTCGAATCCCAGGGCCTGCTCGTAAAAGGAAAGCGCGGCCGGAAGGTCGCTGACGGACAGAACAGGCGCGGCGCCGGTGAGCACCACCCTACAATTTCGCCGCCCCGATCTCCGCGCTCAGCGCCGCGCGCAACAGCCCCACATCGGTATTGAGGCACAGGGCGCGGAAGCCGCGCGCAATGCCGGCCTTCGCCGCCTCGCCGGTATTGGCGAGCCAGCCGATGGGCTTCCCGGTCTCCCGCCCCGCGGCGATGATGTCCGCCTCCGCCGTGGTGAAGCGCGGATGGGCGAAGTCGCCCACGATGCCAAGGCTGTCGCTGAGGTCGAAATGCCCCAGCCAGCCGATGTCGATGCCGGGCACACCCAGGATGCGCCGCGCATTCTGCAGGCCGGCGGCGGTCTCGATCATCGCGATGGTCAGGATCGCCTCGTTCGCCGCGTCCATGTAGGCCTGGGCGTTCGGGTGCGGGTGCCAGTCGTCATGCGCCAGCCCGAAGGCCAGGCCGCGCTTGCCTTGCGGGCGATAGCGGCACCACTGCACCAGCGCCTGGGCCTGCTCCACCGTTTCCATCATCGGCACCATGATGCCCAGCGCCCCGGCATCCAGGATGGGCGAGATCTGGTCCTTCTCGCAGGCGGGCACCCGCACCATCGGCACGATCCCGGCACCACGGGCCAGGGCGCACTGGGCCTTGATCAGGTCGATCCCGGCGCCCGAATGCTCCTGGTCCAGGATCACGTATTCCGCCCCGGCACTGGCCAGGATGCGCGCAAGGCCGGGGGTGAAGAACTCGAACGCCATGGTGCCGAAGGCGGTGCCGCCGGCGAGAAGCTTGGCGCGGACTGGGTTGGCGATCATGTGAATCTCCAGGAAGAGTCTTCTTTTTTCTGAAGAAAAAAGAAGCAAAAAAGACTTCCCCCGTTTGCGCCCGCTTCAGGGCGAGCCGCAAACGGGGAAAAGTTTTTTGCTTTCGCTACAGGATCAACCCCGGTGCCGTCTCCGCATCCAGCGGCCAGATCGGACGCTGGATGCGGGTGTACGGGATCTTGCGGTAGTCGCGCGGGATCGGCCCGTCGGCATCGATGTAGAGCACCTTCTTGGCGATCGGCCCGTAGGCGGCCATGAAGTGGTTGGTGGACTTCACCACAACCAGCTTCTTCTCGGTCGGCTCGATGCCGACATTGCGGAACAGCTCCAGCCCAAGCGCCTGGTTGCGCTTGGTCTCCAGCACCACCTCCACCCCGCCGATGCGGATCGCCGCGCAGTCACCCAGCTCCGCCTGCGCCGGCCCGAAGGACTGGAAGCAGTCCCGCGCCAGGCCGATCACCGTCACCTGGGCATCCACCGGCGTGTTGCTGGTCGGCCCGATCTTGCCACCGAAGCGCAAGTTGAAGGTGGCCCCCAGCCCGGCATCGAAGCACAGGCGCACCGCGATCGGGTCCCAGATCGGCCCCAGGCAGGCATCCTGCACGTCGCGCTCGATCAGGCGCTTGAGGATGGTGGTGTTGTCGCTCGGCGCGCCGCCGCCGGCATTGTCCGCCGGGTCGGCCATCACCACCGGATAGGCGTTGGCCGCAAGGCCCGCGGTGATGGCCGCATCCACCTCCAGGTAGTCCGGCGCGGTGCGGCCGCGCATGGAAACGAACTCCTCGCCGATCTCGGTGGCCAGGTGGTCGGCGAGCTTCTTGTCGTTGTCCGTGATCACAAGGATCCGGCCGCCCATCTCCGGCACGTCGGCATAGGGGAAGCAGTGGCCGATGGAGATGGAGAGGATGCCGTTCTTGCCTTCCATCGCGCTCATACGGTCCACGAAGGCGCGCATCAGCGGCAGCGTGGTCGGGTAGCTGCCGATCTGGCGGCAGTCATACAGCGCCTGGGTCGGCCTGATCTCCTTGCGGATGGTGCGCAGCACGAGGGTGAGAAGGTCCTCGGCGCGGTCCACCACGTCGGTATGCGGGAATTCCTTGTAGAGGATGGTAATGTCCGCCAGCCGGATGCGCTTCAGCGTCAGGTGGCAGTGCGGGTCCAGCTCCACGCCGATGACGCAGCCGGGGCCGACGATGGCGCGCACGCGCTCGACAATGTCGCCCTCCACGTCGTCGTAGCCATGGGCCACCATGGCGCCATGCAGGCCAAGCAGCACGCCATCAAGCGGCAAGGCGGCCTTCACCTGCTCCATGATCTCGTCGCGCATGGTCTCATAATCGGCGCGGTTGGTGGTCCCGGCCGGGGAGGCGGCGAAGCAGGAGCCTTCGATGAGGGTGAAGTTCTCCCTCGCGGCGCGCTGCCGGGCGACGAAGAGGGTCGCGGTGCACATGCGCGGCGCGTCGTTGGGATGCTCGCCAGGGCGGAGCCAGACGCCTTCCCTGTAGCCCTCGATGCTGGTGGGCAGCGGCGAGAAGGTGTTGGTCTCGGTGGCAAGCGTGGCGGCGAAGATGCGCATGGGCGGGGGGTCCTGGGCAGGTGATTGGTCGCTGGGGTGCGGCACGAAGTTCAGGGTCAACACAGAGACACAGAGGCACGGAGAAGCAAGGCAAGGGAGAAGGAAGGCAGCGGGATCAGTTTACGACGCGGCGGATGCCTTCCTTCAGGACGACGTGATTGAAGTTCAGCAGCAAGCCTGCACGGTGGCCGCTCAGGCGCAAGTAGGTGAGCAGTTGGGCTTCGTGTACGGCAAGGATGCGCTCGACCGACTTCACTTCGACCACGAGACGATTTGCGATCAGGATGTCGAGCCGGTAGGCCGCGGCCAGTGGCATGCCCTTGTAGACGACGGGAAGTTCGACCTGCCTTTGGAATGCCAAGCCGGCAGCACCGAGTTCGAAGCACAGGCAATCCACATAGGCGGATTCAAGCAACCCGGGGCCGAGATGGCGATGCACCTCGATCGCACAACCGATGACGCGCTCGGAAAGCGCAAGGTCGTCCACTTCCTTCTCCCTTGCCTTGCTTCTCTGTGTCTCTGTGCCTCTGTGTTGAATCTGAACTCCGTGCCGCGGCTTGGCTCTCAGAAGAACGTCCGCACCGCCCCCACCACGTTGTAGTCGTCGTCCACCACCACCAGCACCTGCCACTTGTCGAAGGTGAGGCACGGGTGGCCGATGCCGAACGTCACCATGTCGCCCACCTGCAGCGGCGACTCCACCGGCACGGTCATGTGCGTGTGCTGGTCGTTGTGCCCGGTCACCAGGTGGCCGGGCGGCACGGGCGCCGGCCGGCCCATGTTGCTCCCCGGCCGGAACCAGGTCTCCGCCACCGGGCGGTCATCCGTGCCCAGGTCGCGCGCGCCCACCGTCAGCAGCACCTTGTCCGGCTGCGGGCGGGACTGGACATAGGCCCACACCTCGATCGCCGAGAGCAGCCCGCCACCCTGGTTGGCCCCGGGCGTGCGGTCGGTGATGTCGCTGAAGAACCGGCGATAGCGGGTGGAATCCTGCGTGATGTAGCAGCCGCTGCGGGTGATGACGCGGGTCGGGCTCGAAAGCCCGGCATGGGTGAAGCGGGCGAGAACCATGTCGTAGAAGGCGCTGCCGCCGGCGGTCAGGATGATCTCGCCGGGCGCGAACAGCGCCTCCTTCTCGCATTCCTGGGCCAGGCTCACGAGGAAATCGAGGAAGCCGCGCACCTGGGCCTCCGCCGCGCTCCGGTCCGCGGGGGTCAGCCCCTCGAACCCCTCCACCCCGCGCAGCGCCAAATGCGGGCTGGCGGCCTTCACCGCCCGGGCCACGCGCATGCCGGTTTCGAGGTCGCGCACCCCGGTGCGCCCGCCCATCCAGCCGCCTTCCAGAAACACCTGCAACGGCCGGCCGATATTCGCCTCGCGGGCGGCCACGGCCAGCTGCGCGACATTGGCCTCGGAATCCACGATGCAATAGAAATCCAGCCCCGGGTCGCGCTTCAGCTCATCCAGCACGTAGCGGATCATCTGCTTGCCCACGAGCTGGTTGGCCAGGATGATCCGCGAGAAGCCGAAGTCGCGCGCCACGGCGAACTGGTGCGGGGTGGCCAGCGTGATGGCCCAGGCGCCGTCGTTCACCTGCTGGCCGAACAGCTGCGGCGCCATGGTGGTCTTGCCGTGCGGCGCGATCACGGCGCCGGAGCGCGCCACGAAATCGCGCATCCAGGCGGCGTTGTGGTCCATGGCCGATTTCTTCAGCACCGCGAGCGGCAGCGGCAGGTCCTCGCGCAGCACGTTCCAGCCCTTGGCCGCGATGTCGGACATCGGGAAGGGCGCGATCCCCCCGGGCATGCCCTTGGTCTTGTGGTCGAGCATGATGTCGGCGACCGGCTGCATGAACCCGTCCATGGCGTTTCCTCCTTGTCGGCGCCGTGATGCGGCGCGGAAGCCAGTGTCACATGGAGACGGAGAGGCGGAGAGAAGCAAGTCGCGGTCTTGCACTTTCCTCTCTGCGTCTCGCCGTCTCCATGTGGAATCCCTGATCTCTAGCGGCCCGCAAGCCGCCGGCCGATCTCCTCGGCGTGCGCCTCCGTCAGCGACACCGGATTGAACGTGATGATCCCCTCGTCCCGCCGGCCCAGCCCGCAATGGATCGCCGGCGTCCCGCCCGCCAGCTTGCGCGCAAGGGCCATCGCCGCGTCGAGATCCCCCGTCCTCACGCTCAGGATCGGAATCGCCCCGCCCTCGATCGAAAGCCCCTCCCCGCCCGCCAGTTCGGCGATGCGCTGCAGGCGCGCGACCCAGCCGGCACGGCGCGCGGCCTCATCCATGCCGGTGAACCGCTTCAGCGCGGTGCACAGCCCGGCAATCTCCTCCTTGCCCACCTTGCAGGAGCGGCCGATGCCGTGGTGCGGCAGGCCGCGCATCTGGCGCAGCGGCCCGAACTCGGACGGGGGCGACCAGGCATCCTCGTAGATGTCGAGGTCGAGCATCTGCAGCAGGGCGCTGGAGATGAGGTCCATGCGGCCGGCGAGGATGCCGCTGCTCTGCGGCCCGCCGATGGCCTTGCCGCCGGAGAAGGCGACGAGGTCGGCGCCCTCCTCCAGGAAGCGGCGCAGATTGGCGGCGGGTGGGAGCTGGCCGGCGGCATCCACCAGGATCGGCAGGCGGTGTTCGCGCGCCACCGCGGCGATCTCGCGCAGGCTCGGCTTCGATTGCGCCCCGGCGAGGTAGTAGATGCCCGCGGTGTTCTTCGTGATCGCCGCTTCCAGCTCCCAGGGCGCGGCATCGCGCACGCCGGGGCCGGAATAGCGGTCCGGGATGCCCACCTCCACGATCTCAGCGCCGGCCACCAGCAGCGCCTTGTCGTACATGTTGCGCTGGCTGCGCACCATGATGAACTCCCGCCTGCCGTCCGGCACCTCCGGCAGCGCATTCATCCGCGCGGGGTCGAGCCCGGCCAGGATCGCCGCGGTCCCCAGCAGCACGCCAGCCGAGGCGCCGGACGTCACGATCCCCGCCTCCGCCCCCGTCGCCTCGCGGATGATGCGCGACGCCGCGGCCTGCAACTGGACCATGTCGACGCAGGCGAGCGAAGCCTGCCGCATCGCCTCGGCCACCTCCGGCGCCATCAGCCCGCCGGAAAGGCGCGTGACGGTGCCGCAGGCGTTGATGATCTCCGGGACACCGAGTGTGGCGTAGATGGTCATCTTGGATTCCTGTGCGACCGAAGGGGAGGAATTCACATGGAGACGGAGAGACAAGGAGAAGCAGCAAGCGTAGACCGCCTTGCTTCTCCCTGTCTCTCCGTCTCCATGTGATACTTTCTGCTTTAGGCCGCCCGCGCGAGCTGCTTGCCGCGCACGAGGTCGGCGCATTTCTCGCCGATCATGATGCAGGCGGCGTTGGTGTTGCCGCTCACCATCGTGGGCATCACCGCCCCGTCGGCCACGCGAAGGCCGGAGATGCCGTGCACGCGCAGCTGGTCGTCCACCACCGCCATCGGGTCGTGCCCCATCTTCGCCGTGCCGATCGGGTGGAAGATCGTGCCGCCATAGTTGCGGGCGTATTCCAGCATCTCCGCATCCGACTGCACCTGCTCGCCCGGCAGGTATTCGCTGGCGATGAAGGCGCGCATCGGCCCCTGGCTCGCGATCCTGCGCGCCAGCTTCAACCCATCCACCAGCACGCGCCGGTCGGTCTCCTCGGCCAGGTAGTTCGGATGGATCGCCGGCGCCGCCAGCGGATCGGCCGACTTCAGCAAAATCTCCCCCCGGCTCTCCGGCCGCAGCTGGCACACGTTCTGGGTGAAGCCGCTGAACTTGTGCAGCCCTTCGGCCGGCCGCTCGGCGGAAAAGCCGATGAAGTGGAACTGAATGTCCGGCGCATCCAGCTCTGGCCGGGATTTGGTGAAGATCCCCACCTGCCCCGCGCTGGCCGTCAGCGGCCCGGTGCGGAACAGCGCGTATTGCAGCCCCATCAGCGCCATGCGGGTGGGCGACATCATGATGTCGTTCACCGTGATCTTCTCGGTGCACTTGTAGACGAAGCGCACCTGGAAATGGTCCTGCAGGTTCTGCCCCACGCCGGGCAGGTCGTGCACCGGCTCGATCCCCTTCTCCACCAGGTGCGCCGCAGGCCCGATGCCCGACAGCATCAGCAGCTGCGGCGAGTTGATGGCCCCGCCGCACAGGATCACCTCCTTCGTGGCGCGCACCGTGTGGCTCTGCCCGCCCTGGCGATAGGAAACGCCGGTGGCCCGCTTGCCGGCCATCAGCACGCGCTCGGCCTGGGCGTTGGTGATCACGCGCAGGTTCGGCCGCTTCATCGCCGGCGCCAGGAAGGCGCGATGGGCCGACCAGCGCCGGCCGTTCTTCATCGTGTTCTGGTAGTAGCCGACGCCCTCCTGGGTCGCGCCGTTGTAGTCGTCGTTGCGCGGAATCCCGGTCATCACCGCCGACTCGACATAGGCCTCCGACAGGCGGGACCGCGCGGCGAAGTCGATCACCGAAAGCGGCCCGTCGCGCCCGCGCAGGCTGTCATCGCCCGGCCCCACCCGGCCCTCGCTGCGCTTGAAATACGGCAGCACGTCGTCCCACGCCCAACCCACGTTGCCCAGCTGGCGCCAGTGGTCAAAATCCCCCGGCTGGCCGCGCACATACAGCAGCCCGTTGATCGAGGAACTGCCGCCCAGCACCTTGCCGCGCGGCCAGAACAGCTTGCGGTTGTTGGCGCCGGGGTCCGGCTCCGTCTCGTACATCCAGTTCACGGAGGGATCGGCGATCGTCTTGCCGTAGCCGATCGGCACATGGATCCAGATGTTGCTGTCCTTCCCCCCGGCCTCCAGCACCACCACCCGCACGGAGGGATCCTCCGACAGGCGGGCGGCAACGACGCAGCCGGCAGAGCCCGCGCCCACAACGACGTAATCGGCTTCGATGGTGTCCATGGCCTCCCCCGGGTTGCCTGGCGTGGCGACGGGACACAGGATGCCCTCATGAACGCGATTGCGCCACCTCCCGAACTGCTCGATGCGCTGCGGCGCATGGGGCTGGTCGTGCCCGCCTTCGTGGGCGGGGAGCAGCTGACCGGCGGCGTCTCCTCCGACATCTGGCGGATCGACCTGCCGCGCGGCCCGGTCTGCGTGAAGCGGGCGCTGGGCAAGCTGAAGGTGGCCGCCGATTGGCGCGCGCCGGTCAGCCGCAACCGCTACGAGGCGGAGTGGATGCGCGTGGCCGGCGCGGCATCCCCCGGCGCGGTCCCGGCGCTGCTGGGGCAGGACGAGGCAGCCGGCGCGCTGGCCATGGAATTCCTGCCGGAAGCGGCCTACCCGCTGTGGAAGGCCCAGCTGCGCGACGGGCGGGCCGATGCCGGATTCGCCGCCCAGGTCGGCGCCCGAGTCGCGCGGATTCACGCCGCCACCGCCGCCGATTCCTCCATCCCCGCCCGCTTCGCCACCGATGCCATCTTCTACGACATCCGGCTGGAGCCCTACCTGGTGGCCACCGCATCGCGCCATCCGGACCTGCGCGCGGAACTGCTGGCGCTGGTCGCCCAGACCCAGGCGAACCCGCGCGCCCTGGTCCATGGCGACGTGAGCCCCAAGAACATCCTGGCCGGCCCCGCGGGCCCCGTGTTCCTCGATGCCGAATGCGCCTGGTGGGGCGACCCGGCCTTCGACCTCGCCTTCTGCCTCAACCACCTGCTGCTGAAATGCCTCTGGACCCCACCGGCCACCGCAGGCTTCCTCGCCTGCTTCGATGCGCTGGCGGGCGCCTACCTGCAAGGCGTGGACTGGGAGCCGGCGGCGGCGCTGGAGGCGCGTGCGGCACGGCTGCTGCCCGGGCTGTTCCTGGCGCGGGTGGATGGCAAGTCGCCGGTCGAGTACATCACCACCGATGCCGGCCGGAACCGGGTCCGGCGCGTCGCCCGCGCGCTGCTGGCCCGGCCCGTGGACCGGCTGGAACAGGCGCGGTGCGCCTGGCAGGAGGAACTCGCCCGATGAGCGACACCGAGATCGTCTACGTCCACGGCCGCCGGATATGGGACAGCCGCGGCCGGCCCACCGTGGAGGCGGAGGTAATGCTCGGCGGCGGCGCCGTCGGCCGCGCCATCGCCCCGGCCGGCGCCTCCACCGGCAGCGGCGAGGCGCTCGACAAGCGCGACGGCGGCCCCGCCTTCGGCGGCTGGGACGTCACCCAGGCGGTCGCCGCCGTGAACGGCGAGATCGCCGAGGAGATCCTGGGCCGCGACGCGACGGACCAAGCCGGGCTCGACCGCGCGATGATCGCGCTCGACGGCACCGCGGCCAAAACCCGCCTCGGCGGCAACGCCATCCTGGCGGTCTCCATGGCCAACGCCCATGCCGTGGCCGCCGAGGCCGGCAAGCCGCTCTACCGCCATCTCGGCGGCGAGGGCGCAGACCTGCTGCCGCTGCCGCAGATCCAGATCTTCGGCGGCGGCGCCCATGCCGGCCGGCGTGTGGACATCCAGGACTTCCTGGTGGTCTGCCCCGCCGCAAAAAGCTTCGCCCAGGCGCTGGACTGGACGGCCGAGGTCTACCGCCACGCCGGCCTGCTGATGAAGGAGGCCGGGCTGCTGCAGGGCGTGGCCGACGAGGGCGGCTGGTGGCCGGCCTTCACCAACAACGAGCAGGCGCTGGAGATGCTGGTCCGCGCCATCGAGCGCGCCGGCTTCGTGCCGCGCGATCAGGTGGCGATCGCACTCGACATCGCCGCCAGCGAGTTCGGCCGCGGCGGGCGCTACAAGCTCGGCCTGGAAGCCCGCGAGCTCGACAGCGACGGCATGATCGAGATGCTCGGCCGCTGGATCGAGCGCTACCCCATCGTCTCCATAGAGGACCCGCTGGCCGAGGACGACACGGAAGGATTTGTCGCATTCACAAAGGCCT
Source organism: Rhodospirillales bacterium (assembly GCA_947458025.1). Lineage (GTDB taxonomy): Bacteria > Pseudomonadota > Alphaproteobacteria > Acetobacterales > Acetobacteraceae > CAMDGX01. Next base: position 19,754 of record CANHCJ010000016.1, read on the forward strand.
ACGGCCGCAAGCTGCAGATCGTCGGCGACGACTTCCTGGTCACGGAGGCGGCACGGGTGCGCGACGCGGCCGCCCGGGGCGCGGCCAACACCGTGCTGATCAAGCCGAACCAGCGCGGCACCCTCACCGAAACGAAGGAGGCCTGGGAAGCCGCGAAATCCGTGGGTTACGCCGGCATCGTCTCGGCCCGCTCCGGCGAGACGGAGGATGTGACCATCGTGCACCTGGCCATCGGCTGGGGCTGCGGCCAGCTCAAGGTCGGCAGCTTCGCGCGCAGCGAGCGCATGGCGAAGTGGAACGAGGCGCTGCGCATCGAGGAAGCACTGGGCCCGCTGGCCCGCTTCGCCGGCGGCGACCGGCTTGGGCGCTCCCGATGAACGTCCTGCTGCACTACGCCGCCGGCCCGGCGCTGCGGGCGCGGCTGGGCGCCCTGCCCGGCCTGTCGCTGCGCTTCGCGGCGGAAGGTGACGACGCCGCGCTGCTGGCCGCACTGCCGGAAACCGAGGTGCTCTGGCACGTGCTGCAGCCCTGCGATGCCGCGGTGATCGCCGCCGCGCCGCGGCTGCGGCTGATCCAGAAGATCGGCGTCGGCGTGAACACCATTGATCTGCAAGCCGCCAAGGCGCGCGGCATCGCGGTCTGCAACCTGCCGGGGGCGAATGCGCCGGCGGTGGCGGAGATGGCGCTGCTGCTGATGCTGGCCTGCCTGCGCCGCCTGCCGCAATTCGATGCCGGGCTGCGCGCGGGCCAGTGGGGTGCCGCGCCGGAAGTGCAGGACCGGCTGGGCGAGCTGGGCGGGCGCACCGTGGGGCTGGTGGGCTTCGGCGCGGTGCCGCAGGTGCTGGCGCCGGTGCTGGCCGCCATGGGCTGCCGCGTGCTCTACACCGCCACGGCGCCAAAAGACGTGCCCTACGAATACCGCGATCTCAACGGCTTGCTGGCAGACTCCGACGTGGTCTCGCTGCACGTGCCGCAAACCGCCGCCACCGCCGGCATGATCGATGCCGCCGCCCTCGCGCGCATGAAGCCGGGCGCGGTGCTGGTGAACACCGCCCGCGGCGGGCTGATGGACGAGGCCGCCCTGGCCGCTGCCCTGCGCTCCGGCCGGCTGGGCGCCGCCGGCCTCGACGTCTTCGCGCAGGAGCCGACATCGGCCGGCAACCCGCTGTTCGCGCTGGAGAACGTGGTGGTCGCGCCGCATGTCGCCTGGGTCACCACCGGCACCTTCGAGCGGGCCTTTGCAACCGCGGCGGAAAATGTGCGGCGCCTGGCGGCAGGCGAGGCTTTGCTGCACCAGGTTGTTTAGGGAGAAACACAATGCGCGTGATGGCAACTGGGCTGCGGTTTCCGGAAGGCCCGGTCTGGCTGAAGGACGGGTCGGTGGCGCTGGTGGAGATCGCCAGCGGCTGCATCACCATCGTCTCTCCCACCGGCGAGAAGCGCGTGCTGGCGCGCCCGGGCGGCGGGCCGAACGGCATGGCGGTGGGGCCGGACGGCGCCTTCTACGTCTGCAACAACGGCGGCTTCGACTGGCACGAAGTGGACGGCCTGCTCCGCCCCGGCCTCCAGCCGGCCGACTACGAAACCGGCCGCATCGAGCGCATCGACCCCGAAACCGGCGCCGTCACCCGGCTCTACGACAGCTGCGGCGGCCACAAGCTGCGCGGCCCGAACGACATCGTGTTCGACGCCCATGGCGGCTTCTACTTCTCCGACCTCGGCAAGACCCGCGCCCGCGACCGCGACTGGGGCGGGCTGTACTACGCCAGGCCCGACGGCTCCTCCATCGTGGAGGTCGGCTACCGGCTGAACACGCCCAACGGCGTGGGGCTCTCGCCCGACGGCAAGACCGTCTACGTGGCCGAAACGCCGACCGCGCGCATCTGGGCCTTCGACCTGGAGTCGCCCGGCGTGGCCAAGCGCCATCCGGGCCAGCCGCATGGCGGGCGCTTCGTCTGCGGGCTCGGCGGCATGCAGATGTTCGACAGCCTGAAGGTGGACGCCGCCGGCAACATCTGCGTGGCCACGCTGGTCACCGGCGCCGTCACGGTGATCGCGCCCGATGGCCGGGTGCTGCGCGTGGTGCGCTTCTCCGACCCGATGACCACCAACGTGTGCTTCGGCGGCGCCGCGCTGGACAAGGCCTACGTGACGCTCTCGGGCACCGGGCAGCTGGTGGAGCTGGACTGGACCGGGCCGGACTGGTCCACGCCGGGCCTGGCGCTGGCCTTCGCCCGGTAGTGGCCGGCGGCGCCACGCTGCGCGACCTCGCCGGCTGGCCCGGCCTCAAGGCGGATTTCCTGCCGCCCGCCACCGTGGCGCCGCCGCCGCCGCTGCTGCTCGACGATCCCGCGATCTGCGATCCCCATTGGGCGGAGCAGCACGCGCTCGTGGCCGGCCCGGTGGGCGCGCGCGGCTGCTACGCGCTGGAGGGCGCGGTGCTGGCCGGCGCCTGCCATGTCACGATCGAAGGCGAGGTGGCGGTGGCGCCGGACCTCACGCCCAGCTACTGGCGCGGAATGCTGGAGTCCGGCGTGCTGGGCGCGGCGCCGCATCGGCCGGACCTGCCGGTGCGCACGGTGGATGCCCCGGTGGCCGTGATCGCCACGCTGGGCTACGGCGAGTACGGCCACTGGCTGCTGGACATCCTGCCCCGCCTCTGGACCCTGGCCGCCGCGCGGGCCGACCTGCACGACGTGCGGATCGCGCTGCCCGCCGATGCGCCATCCTTCGGCGCCGCGCTGCTGGCGCAGCTGGGGCTGCGCCCCGGCCAGCTCCTGCCGCACGACCCCGCCGTCGAGCGGATCGCGCCGCGGCAGCTGCTGCTGCCCTCCCTGGCGCATGACGACTACCGGCTGCATCCGGCCGCATCCGGGTATTTCGACGCGCTGGCGGTGCGCCATGCCGCCCCGGGCGGCGGGCGGCCGCGGCGCCTGTTCCTCTCGCGCGCCGGCTATGGCCGGCCCGGCATCCCCGGCCGGTACCTCGAGAACCACGCGGAGGTGCGCGCGCTGCTGGAGGCCTGCGGCTTCACCACCATCGCGCCGGAGCGCCTTTCCTGGCCGGAGCAGCTGGCGCTGTTCGCCGGCGCGCAGGTGGTGGTGGGCGAGCACGGCTCGGCGATGAAGAACCTGGTGTTCACGCCGCCCGGCGCGGTGGTGGTGAACATCCACTACCTCAACAACACGCAAAGCCAGATCGCCGCGCTGCGCCGGCACCACATGATCTACCTGCGCGGCGAGGATCTGCGCGCGGCGCCGGACGGGGGGGTGCAGTACCGGGTGGACATCCCCAGGCTCGCACACTGCGTGGCGGCGGCATTCGGCCGCGTGGGCCGGGCATGAGCGCGCTGGCCGGGGTGCAGGCCTGGCGGGCGGCGCAGCGCGAGCGGGCGGCGTTCGCCTGCACCCCGCGCCCGCTGGGGGAACTGGCGGCCTGGACGGTGGGCGAGCACGCCATCCGCCACGCCAGCGGCGGCTTCTTCCAGGTGGTGGCGGTGCGCTGCCGCTCCAGCCTGGCGGGGCTGGACGGGCTGGCGCAGCCCTTCATCCTGCAGCCCGAGATCGGCATCCTCGGCTTCCTGGCCACGCCCGGCGCGCACGGCCCGCGCCTGCTGGTGCAGGCCAAGACCGAGCCGGGCAATGCCGGCGCGGTGCAGCTGGCGCCGAGCTTCCAGTGCACGCCCAGCAACTACACCGCCCGCCACGGCGGCACGCCGGCGCCGTTCCTGGCGCTGTTCGCCGAGGCCCCGCCGCCCGGCGCGGTGCGGCGCAGCGATGCGGTGAACAGCGAGCAGGGCACGCGCTTCCTGGGCAAGTTCAACCGCAACATGGTGGTGGAACTGCCGCGGGAAGCAGCGCCCCGGCCGGGCGAAGGCGCCTGGCGCTGGATCGAGGCCGCCGAGCTGCTGAAGCTGCTGGGGCAGGACAACCTGGTCAACACCGATGCCCGCTCCGTGCTGGTCGGCGCGCCCTGGTCCTGGCTGTGCGGCGGCGCGCCCTTCGCCCGCCGGCGCGGGGAGGGCGGCTTCGTCGCGGCGCTGCACGCGGCGCATGTGCGCGGGG
>CANHCJ010000017.1 GCA_947458025.1 Rhodospirillales bacterium
CCCGCGCCCGCCGGTGGCCGGGTCGCCGGGCACGGTGCGCAGCCCGCGCCAGGCCAGCGCGGCGGCCATCGCGCTGCACGCCAGCAACAGCGCGTCCGGCCCGGTGGTGGCCATGCCGGAGAGCGACATCGGCAGGGTGAGCACCGCGAAGATCCACACCGCGGCCGCGCCCGCCAGCGCGATCGCCAGCGCGCCGAGCGCCACCGCGCACAGCCCGTTCACGATCCGCGCGGCGGTGACGGTGTTCAGCACCCCCCAGCCGGCGGCCCGCCCCACCCCGATGGTGACGGCCTGCGGCAGATAGAGCGTGGGCGGATACATCGTGGTGACGACATGCACCTGCACCCGGGCCTCCGACCAGGCATAGGGCGGCTGCCACATCGCCGCGGTGGCACGGCGGGTTGGCTGGAACATTAGCGTGGTGAAGGGCTGCATCGCCCATGCCAGCGCGGGGTCCACCATGGCGCCGTTCACCGCCAGGGTGCGGCCATCGCCGGCCGGCACCTCGAACACATGGCCGAGCAGCTTGCCATCGGCGACATGGGCGGCGCGCATCGCATGCATCGGCTCGTCCGGCGTCTGCATCGGGGGCACGGCGATGGAGAGCATCATGGTGCCGATGGCGCCGTAGGCGAGGAACAGCATGGCGAGCAGGCGCGCGGTGCCGAGCGCGCGCAGCGCTGCGAAGATGCCGTCGATGTCCCTCACGCCGCCTCCCTGCCCTGCCCGGGGCATCTGCTGCCGCCATCCCGCGGGCTGCGCGGGTTGCGACCGGCTCGCGCCGCAATGGATGATTGCGCCAGCGTGGCGGCAAAGGCAAAGGGGGATATCGCCGCCGCACGCATCGCCCGGCCGCGCCGGGGCTGGCCCACGGCGCCCGGAATGGGCGATTGCGACGGCGTGGCCCCAAAGGTAAAGAGGGCCATCAACGACAGGACGGTTCAGCGAGCCGCGCCATGATGCAGCAGGACCTGCCGCTGCGGAGCTACATCGACGACCGCTACCGCACCCGGGATTACGCCGAGGCGCTGTATTCGGGCGCCACCGGCATGGTGATGCGCGCCAGCCACCGCATGATGGAACGCGGCATCGCGCCGGCGCAGAACGCCAACGTGCTGGAGATCGGCGGCGGCGGCATGCCGCATCTGGGCTGGATGGACACCGCGCAGCTGCGCCGCTTCACCGTCTCCGACCGCATGGACCTGCACGGCGGCACGATGGCGCGGCTGGAGGCGGAATGGGGCGCGCGGGTGGAGATCCTGCGCCACGATTTCGATGCCGATCCGGAGCTGGCCACGCTGCCCGGCGGCTACAGCCGCATCGTCGCCTCCCATGTGCTGGAGCACGTGGCGGAGCCGGAATGGGCGCTGCTGCGCTGGACCGCGCTGCTGGCGCCGGACGGCGTGCTGTCGCTCGCGCTGCCCTGCGACCCCGGCTGGATGTGGCGGCTGGGCCAGGTGCTGGGCTATCGCCGCGCCGCGCTGGGCATCGACTTCGCCGAGTACGACCTGGTGATGTCGCGCGAGCACGTCACGCCGGTGCAGCGCGTGCTGAAGCTGGCGCGCTACTATTTCGGGCGGGCGGGGCTGCGCTGGTTCCCCTCTGCCGTGCCGGTGGTGGATTTCAACCTGGTCTGCGCCATCACCCTGGCGCGGCGGGATTTCCGCGGCCCGGACGGGCTGCTGCGGCGATGAACATCGCCCTTCGCTCCGCCGCCGTGGCGGCTTCCGCGCCGGTGGTGGCGGTGGTGATCCCGTGCTTTCGCGTGCGCCGGCACATCCTGGGCCTGCTGGCCGCGATCGGGCCGGAGGTGGCGCAGATCTGGGTGGTGGACGATGCCTGCCCGGAGGGCAGCGGCGCGCTGGTGCTGGCCGAATGCCGCGATGCGCGCGTGACGGTGGTGCACCACGCCGCCAACCAGGGCGTGGGCGGGGCGGTGCTCACCGGCTACCAGCAGGCGTTGGCGGCCGGGGCGGAGGTGATCGTGAAGCTGGATGGCGACGGGCAGATGGACCCGGCGCTGATCGCCCAGTTCGTGGCCCCGATCGCCGAGGGCCGCGCCGACTACGTGAAGGGCAACCGCTTCCACAACATCGAGGATGTGCGCGCGATGCCCGCGGCCCGGCTGCTGGGCAACGCGGCGCTGTCGTTCCTCACCAAGCTCTCGGCCGGCTACTGGCACGTGTTCGACCCCACCAACGGCTATACCGCCATCGCCGCCCCCGTGGCCCGGGCGCTGCCGGCGGGCAAGATCGCGCGGCGCTACTTCTTCGAATCCGACATGCTGTTCCGCCTCGGCACGCTCAACGCCTGCGTGCTCGACCTGCCGATGCAGGCGGTGTACGCCGATGAGCGCAGCAACATGAACCTGGTGCGCATCCTGCCGGAGTTCATCGCCGGGCACCTGCGCAACTTCGGCAAGCGGCTGTTCTACAACTACTTCCTGCGCGGCTTCTCGGTGGCCTCGCTGCAGCTGCTGCTGGGCCTGGCGCTTCTGCCGGTGGGCCTGGCGGTGGGGCTGGCGGGCTGGTGGGCCAGCTGGGCCACCGGCGTTCCGGCCACCACCGGCACGGTGATCCTGGCGGCGCTGCCGGTGCTGCTGGGCGTGCAGTTCCTGCTCTCGTTCCTGTCCTTCGACATGGCCGCGGTGCCGCAGCGCCCGGTGGGCCCGCTGCTGTCGCCGCGCGCCCGGGCAGGGGAGGCGCCCTCCTGCGCGCTGGCCGGGGTGCAACGCTGCGGCCTGATGGAGACGGCGTGAGCGCGGCAGCCGCCTGCGCCGCCTGCGCCGGGGCGCTGCGGCCGGATGTTCTGCCCGGCACCTTCCGCTGCACCGCCTGCGGGTTCCTGTGCAGCGACCTGCCGGTGCGCATCAACGCCGCCGAGGCGATCGACGAGGATGTGCGCGCCCAGGCGCTGAAGCCGATCCGCGACGCCAACTTCGCCCAGCTGCTGGATGCCTGCGCCGACCTGCTGCCGCCCGGCACCAGGCTGCTGGACGTGGGCTGCGCCCATGGCTGGTTCCTGCAGGCCGCCGCCGCGCGCGGCATCGCCGCCGAGGGGCTGGAGCCGGACCGCGACATGCTGCGCCGGGCGCACGCGGCCGGGCTTGCGGCGCGCGAGGGGTTCTTCCCCCAGGCGCTGCCGGAGGGCGCGCAGTACCAGGCGATCACCTTCAACGACGTGTTCGAGCACCTGCCGCAGCCCGCCGCGATGGCGCGCGCGGTGGCGGCGGCCCTGGCGCCGGGCGGCATCGCCATCGTGAACCTGCCGGTGGCCGAGGGCTTCATCTTCCGCGCCGCCCGCGTGTTCGGCCGGCTCGGCCTGCGCGGCCCGCTGGCGCGCATGTGGCAGGAGGGCCTGCCCTCGCCGCATCTCAGCTACTTCACCGCCCCGGCGCTGGAACGCATGTTCGCCGATGCCGGGCTGACCCTGGTGCGGCGCGGGGAGCTGGCCTCCATCGTCACCACCGGGCTCTATGCCCGCATCCGCTACGACCGCTCCGTGGGCCCGGCGCGGGCGGCCGTGCTGTATGGCGCGGCGCTGGCCGCACGGGCGGTGGCGGGGCTGTTCCCCTCCGACATCCAGTATTTCGTGTTCCGGCGGCCGGAGTAGCTTCCGCTCAGCCCCGCCCGCGCGTCACCAGCCGGCCGGCGCGCGCCGCGGTGGCGCCCTGGCCGAACACATAGGCGCTCTGGCCGTTCACCCAGGTCTCCTCGATGCCGATGGAGGGGCGGGTGGGGTGGTCGAAATCGGCCGCGTCCTTCACCGTGGCGGGGTCGAACAGCACCAGGTCGGCATAGGCGCCGGGGCGGATCACGCCGCGATCGACGATGCCGAACACCTCCGCCACGCGCCCGGTCATCTTGTGCACGGCGGTTTCCATGCTGAACAGCTTCAGCTCGCGGCTGTAGTAGCCGAGCACGCGCGGGAAGCAGCCCCACAGGCGCGGATGCGGGAAGGTGTCGTGCGGCAGCCCGTCGGAGCCGATCATGGACAGCGGATGCTGCATGATGCGGCGCACATCGGCCTCCTCCATCTGGAACATGATGGCGCCGGCCGGCAGCAGCTTCTCGGCGGCTTCCTTCAGCCCCATGTTCCACTGCTTGGCCACGTCGGCGAGGAACTTGCCCTCCATCTCCGGGTGCGGGTTCGACCAGGCGATCTTGATCGCCACGTCCGGGCGCACGCGCTCCGGCATCAGCACGGTGGAGCCGGCGTAGTAGGGGTAGACGTCGAAATCCACCTTGTGGCGCTCGCGCAGCCGCTCGATCAGGGCCAGGGTTTCCACGGAACGGCCGAAATTCTCCGGCATCGAGCATTTGTGGTGGCTGATCACCACCGGCACGCCGCTCTGCTCGCCGATACGCACCGTCTCGTTGATGCTGTCCAGCACGAAGTTGGCCTCGTCGCGCATGTGGCTCACGTAGATGCCGCCGGCCTCGCGCAGGGCCTGGGCCACCGCGATCACTTCGTCGGTCGGCGCCTCCATGTTGGGCGGGTAGTAGAGGCCGGTGGAGAAGCCGCTGGCGCCTTCCTTCAGGCTGGCGGCGAGGCGGGCGCGCATGTGCTCCGCCTCGCGGTCGGTGGCCGCGCGCTTCACGTCCCCGCCCATGGCCTCCACGCGCAGCGGCATGTGGCCGATCATGGCGTAGGTGTTCACCGGGGAGGGATCGTCCTCCAGGCGCTTCGCATAGTCGCCGAAGCTGTCGAAGGTCCACCAGCTTTCGTCGCCCAGCAGATCGAGCGGCGGAATCGGGCGCTGCTTCATGCGCACCGGCGAAAGGCTGATGCCGCAATTGCCCACCACCACGGTGGAGACGCCCTGGCTCATCTTGCACAGCATGCAGGCCGGCCCGCACAGCACCGCGCGGTCGTCATGCGTGTGCGCATCGATGAAGCCGGGGGCGACGGCGCGGCCGGTGGCGATCACCTCGCGATCGGCGGAATACGCGCCGAGGTCGCCGACGGCCACGATGCGGTCGCCGGTGACCCCCACGTCGCCCTTGGTGCGGGCGGCGCCGGTGCCGTCGAAGATGGTGGCGTCACGCAGGATCAGGTCGCAGCGGAAGGACATGGCGGGGCCTCTGGCGGTCGTGTCGGCGGGATCGAACACGCCACGGGCCGCGCTGTCCAGGCTGGCGGCACCGGCGCGCGCTTTGTAGCATGCGGCAATACGCCCCGCCGGGGCGCCGCAAGCAGGAGTGCCAGCATGTCCGACCAGCCTGTCGTCGCCGGAAAGGCCCCGATCAAGATCGCCGTCGAGGCGGGTAAGGACTACTGGTGGTGCTCCTGCGGCAAGTCCGCCAAGCAGCCGTTCTGCGACGGCTCGCACAAGGGCAGCAGCTTCTCGCCGATGAAGTACACCGCCGAGAAGACCGGCGACGCTTGGTTCTGCGCCTGCAAGGGCACCGGCAAGTCGCCGCTGTGCGACGGCACGCACAACAAGCTCTGATGCTGCAAACCGGGGCGCCCGCGTGGCGCCCCGCTGGAGGGGACGCCGATGGCGCTGCTCGATGAATCCGCCGCTGGCGTCTACATCATCTCGGTCACCCCGTTCACCGAGGCGGGCGAGATCGATTTCGCCAGCACGGACGGGATGGTGGAGTTCTACCTCGCCCGCGGCGCCACGGGGCTGACCATCCTGGGCATGATGGGCGAGGCGCCGAAGCTTTCGGTGGCCGAATCGGTGGCCTTCGCCCGGCACGTGGTGCAGCGCGTGGCCGGCCGCGTGCCGGTGGTGGTGGGCGTCTCCAGCCCCGGCTTCGCCGCCATGCGCGAGCTGGCCCGCGCGGTGATGGATGCCGGCGCCAGCGGCGTGATGGTCGCCCCGTCCGGCGCGCTGCGCACGGATGACGCGGTGTTCCGCTACTTCGCCCAGGTGGCCGAGACGCTGGGTGGCATCCCCTGGGTGCTGCAGGATTTTCCCCAGTCCACCAACGTCTTCATCTCGCCCGGCGTGATCAGCCGCGTGGTCGATGCCGACCCCTCCTGCGTGATGCTGAAGCACGAGGACTGGCCGGGCCTGCCCAAGATCTCCGCCCTGCGCGACATGAAGGACATGCGCCGCATCTCCATCCTGGTGGGCAATGGCGGTGTGTTCCTGCCCGAGGAGATGCGCCGCGGGGCGGATGGCGCCATGACCGGCTTCGCCTTCCCCGAAATGATGGCCGGCGTGGTGGCCGCCTGCAACGCCGGGGACGACCAGCGCGCCAGCGACCTCTTCGACGCCTACCTGCCGCTCGCCCGCTACGAGCAGCAGCCCGGCCCGGGCCTGGCGGTGCGCAAATACATCCTGCACAAGCGCGGCGCCATCGCCTCGCCGGCCCAGCGCCGCCCGGTCGGCGCCATCGGCCCGCGCGAGATCGCCGAGGTGGAGTTCCTGCTGGCCCGGCAGGCCAGGCGCCTGGCGGAAATCGGCGCGCCGCCGATCGGGTAGTAGCCGTTCAGGATACCAAGGGACCCAGTCGCTGGACCCCGTGCGCACACCGCACGATCTCTGTCCGGTCCGGCACTACGCGATAGAGGATGAGGTAGGAGCTCTCCGTCAGCGATCGTAGCCTCGGCCCCAGTTCGGCGCGTCCGCGGCCCAGATACGGTAGCTCAAGGAGCATCGTCATGCGAATTTCGAGCGCGTCGAGCAGGCGGTCCGCCGCCGCCCAGTCGTCGCGCGCTACACATTGCCGCCATCCACCACGACGAAATCGCCGAAGTAGAGTCCTTGTCAGCATATCAAAAAATCAACATTAACCGGATCATTTTCGGATCAATACGCGAGACAAGATAAGTTCTGATAAAATTATAATTGGTAACCTCTCTTCGCAAATTCTCAAAAATTCTTCTGTGGCCAACGCTAGCTGCGATGAATTCTCTACATCCTTCATCCACTGATCCGGAAAATAACGAGCGTAATTTCCCAAAATGTAGAGTCCACAATAGAGAACCCCAAATTCATTAAGTGCATCGTTATCAGTACAAAAATATACATCCTGAGTATCATGCTGTATCCCATTTGGGTACCTCGCTGGTCCCAAGGGGTTGTCATCTCCCCAGCTCGTCTTGATAGAAATACCACTACGAAACTCGGTGAAGCTGATCTGCTCAAAGGTATTTGGATGGAATGTAAGTTTTTCGTAGAGTTTCGATAGCTTCTGTGGCGAGTCGGGCTGAACAATTAATTGCATTTCAAATCTATTTTGGTGTCGAGTGCTCACATGAAATCGTGTACGCGCAACAGAAACATCCATTCTAAGGTGATTTAGAAGACTTTTCATTTGCGGGGTGTTTTGAAAACAGTGGAGTAACGTGATTCCATCGTCAGGCATTAATGGCATCGCGTCGTCGCTGGCGCCGGCCACCATTTGAAAGAAACCTTCAGTTGTGCCATTCGGGAGGTAATTTGTGCCAGGCCCAAATATTGGACACTCCCGGCTAATGGAATGCCATAAGTTAAAGGTCCCGAATCGAATGCCGCCTTGCTTAGATAGGGGGCGTGCTCTGAGCCGAAGTGCTGCATCTTCTAAACTGAGATGAAATGTACCTGCAACATCACAACGAAAAACCAAGCCATGATGTGCGTTGTCGCCTCGGGCTTTCTCTAAATTATGGTTACCGTCGAGTTTGAACAAAATCTCGGCAAGCGCAAAACTCATTGCTGAATAATACAGCAACAACGGTTTTGTTGCCAAAGAAACGGATTTTGCTGCGATCATATATTCATGAGCTTGAATTAAACAATACCGAATTTGTTCCGCCTGCCGACGCGCGAATTTCTGATATTTTGGTGGGACATTGTGATTGCGGGTAATTTGCTCCGTAACGAATCCTACATTTAGGAAGCGGCGCAATCCAGTTTTCGCAAACTCGAAGGCATCCCGATCAGGGATGTATGTGGCTTCGTGAGTTATCATCGGGATAGCTTTACGAGGAGGTGTCCCCGTCGTGCCACCACTTCCCGCCCAGCACGATGCCGCGGCAGGCCAGGTGCCGATCGGTCTTCATCGTCTCGCCCAGCGCATCCTTCAGCGTGAAGTCGCCCGGCTCGAGCTCCAGCACCGTGGCATCCCCCAGCGTGCCCGGCTTCAGCGTGCCGCGATCCTCGAGCCGGATGGCCTTCGCCGGATTGATCGTGCTGGCCCGCACCACCTCGTTGAGGCTCACGCCCATGGCGAGGAACTTCGTCATCGTCACCAGCATGTTGTAGGCCGGCCCGCCGATCGAGGTCAGGTGCACGTCGCTGCTGATCACGTCGGGCAGGAAGTCGTGCTTCACCATCTCCATCGCGCTCGCGAAGCCGAAGCTGCCGGCGCCGTGGCCGATATCGAAGATCACGCCGCGCGCGCGGGCATCCAGCACGTCCGGCTCCACCCCGCCGCCCGGCGCCACCGGCGCGTTCGGCCAGGGGCGGAAGCAATGGGTCAGGATGTCGCCGCGGCCCAGCAGCGCCATCACCTCCGCCCGCGGCGGCGGCGGCCCGTCGAGGTGCCCCATCAGCGGCAGGCCGAGCTCGCGCGCCACCTCCAGCGCCATCTTCATCGGCTCGATCCCCAGCGCGCCGCTGGTCACCGCCCCGATCCGCACCTTGATGCCGCACACCAGGTCGGCATGCTCCTTCGCCACCCGCAGGCACACCCGGCTGTTCAGCAGCCGGATGTCCGCGCTTTCGCCCACATACACATCCCAGTGCAGCGCGAAGATGCCGGCGAAGGACAGGTTGAGGAACGGGATGATCCGCACATCCGCCCGCTCGATCACGTGCTTGCGGAAGCCGTGGATGTTGCCGGGCCCCGCGCTGCCGGCATCGATCAGCGTGGTGCAGCCGCTCCACTTCGCATACTGGTCGGGATCGACGCCCAGCGACGTGCCGCCCCAGTACACATGCGTGTGCAGGTCGATCAGCCCCGGCGTGACGATCCGGCCCGCGACGTTGCGCACTTCCTTGGCCGCGCCGAGGTTCGTGCCCACCGCGGCCACGCGGCCATCGGCGAAGGCCACGTCCAGCACGGCATCCATGCCCTGCGCCGGGTCGATCACCCGCCCGCCGGCGAGCACAAGGTCGAACATCCGCATCTCCTTCGAAGGAGTCTTCATCGTCGCGGCGCGGGAAAATTCGCGCAACCCCTCGCCAAGCGGGAAAACTGGTGCAGAATGCTCGCCACGCCATTCCCCGGCGCGTTTCGCGCAGCACGCAGGAGCCCCCGATGAGCACCACGGTCTCGGACGATTCACGGACGAATTCGCGGATCGTCACCGCCTACCGCCAGCGCACCCCCGGCTCGGCCGAGATGTCGCGCGAGGCGCAGGACCTGTTCCCCAGCGGCATCACGCACGACGCCCGCAACGTGGACCCCTACGGCATCTACGTCGCCCGCGCCGCCGGCCCGCACAAGTGGGACGTGGATGGCAACAAGTACATCGACTATTTCGGCGGCCACGGCGCGCTGATCCTCGGCCACAACCACCCCAAGGTTGTCGCCGCCATTACCGAGGCGATGCAGGAAGGCAGCCAGTTCGGCGCCAGCCATCCGCGTGAGATCGGCTGGGCCAAGGCCGTGAAGCGCCTGGTGCCGGCCGCCGAGCGCCTGCGCTTCACCTCCTCGGGCACCGAGGCCACGCTGATGGCCGTGCGCCTGGCCCGCGCCTTCACCGGCAAGGAAACCCTGCTGCGCTTCAAGGGCCACTTCCACGGCTGGCACGACCACATGACCAGCGGCTACTCCAACCACTACGACGGCACCCCCACCCCGGGCGTGCTGCCGTCCGTGGCGCAGAAATCCGTGCTGGTGAACCCCGGCGACATCGCCGCCGTGGAAGCCGCCCTGAAGAACAACCCGGATATCTGCGCCGCCATCCTGGAGCCCACCGGCAGCAGCTTCGGCCAGGTGCCGCTGAAGGCCGAGTTCGTGCAGGAGCTGCGCCGCCTCACCACCAAGTACGGCGCGCTGCTGATCATGGATGAGGTCGTCACCGGCTTCCGCGCCTCCCCCGGCGGCGCGCAGGTCGCCTGGGGCATCACGCCCGACCTCTCCTCCTGGGCCAAGATCCTCGCCGGCGGCATGCCGGGCGGCTGCGTCACCGGCCGCAAGGACATCCTGGACCTGCTCGATTTCGCCGCCACCGCCAAGGCCGGCCGCGAAAAGATCGGCCATCCCGGCACCTTCAACGCCAACCCGGTCTCCGCCGCCGCCGGCATCGCCTGCCTCACCATCCTGGCCGAGACCGACGCGGTGCAGAAGGCCGCCGACACCGCCGCCAGCCTGCGCCAGGGGCTGAACGACGTGATCGCCGAGTTCGGCCTCAAGTGGTCGGTCTACGGCACCTCCTCGGGCTTCCACCTCTTCGTGAACCCGAAGGGCCGCGACATCACGCCGCACGGCTTCGACTCCTACGCGGTGGAGATGGAGGAGCTGAAGGCCCAGCCGCAGAAGCTCAACAACCGCATGCGCATCGCCCTGCTGGTGAACGGCGTCGACACCAACCCGCGCATCGGCGGCCTGCTCTCGGCCAGCCACACCGCGCAGGACGTGGCCGAAACCGTCGCCGCCTGGCGCGAGGCGCTGAAGATGCTGAAGGCCGAAGGCGAACTGCCGAACTGATCGGCTGATCCAGGGGCCGGGCGGCAACGCCCGGCCCCTTCCGATTCCAGACCACGAGAGGGGGAGAACGACCCAATGAACGAGGAAGACCTCTGCTTCCTGCCCGCCACCGAGCTGGCACCGATGATCCGCCAGAAGAAGATCTCGCCGGTGGAGGTGATGGGCACCCTCATCAAGCGGATCGAGCGGCTGGAGCCCAAGATCAACGCCATGGCCGCCTTCAACCCCGAGCTTGCCATGGACCGCGCCCGCCGCGCCGAGGAAGGCCTGATGAAGGGTGCGGCCCTCGGCCCGCTGCACGGCCTGCCCGTCACCATCAAGGACCTGGCCTGGACCACGGATTTCCCCACCGAATCCGGCAGCCACATCAACAAGGGCTTCCAGTCCAAGATCGACAACCCGTTCGTGACCCGCCTGCGCGATGCCGGCGCCATCGTGATCGGCAAGACCACCACCAGCGAATTCGGCTGGACCGGCGTCTCCCGCTCGCCGCTCACCGGCATCACCCACAACCCGTGGAAGCAGGGCTACAACGCCGGCGCCTCCTCCGCAGGTGCGGGTGCCGCCGCCGCGGCCGGCTACTCGGCGCTCCACCAGGGCAGCGACGGCGCCGGCTCCATCCGCATGCCGAGCCATTTCTGCGGCCTGTTCGGCCACAAGCCCAGCTACGGCCGCGTGCCCAACCACCCCGTGGGCGCCGGCGACTACACCAGCCATATCGGCCCGATGACCCGCACCGTGGGCGACGGCGCGCTGATGATGCAGGTGATGTCCGGCCCGCACCCGCTCGATCACACCAGCCTCGAAGCCTGGCCCGCCGACTACACCGGCCGGCTCGACGACGGCGTGAAGGGCCGCCGCGTCGCCTTCTCGATGGATCTCGGCCACGCCCGCGTGGACCCCGAGGTGGCCGAGATCGTGCGCCGCGCCGCGGAGAACTTCGCCGCCCATGGCGGCTTCACCATGACGGACGTGAACCCCGCCTGGGGCCCGGTGGGCCGCGACCTCGCCCGCACCATGTGGGCCGCGCACATGACCCGCACCGCCGCCCAGCTGCCGAAGTTCGAGCACCAGATGGACCCCGGCCTGGTCGCCTGCATCCGCGACGGCACCAAGGTGACCATGGCGGAATACCAGGATGCCCGCATGCGCAAGCTGGCCTACTGCGCCGACATCCAGGTGTGGTTCGAGGACTGGGACTTCCTCATCACCCCCACCGTCTCGGTCGCCGCCTTCCCCGCCGAGAAGCTGATCCCCGACCACTGGCCGCAGCACGCCTGGGACTGGCTGCAATGGGCGGAGTTCTCCTACCCGTTCAACATGGCCTGGAACCCCGCCGCCACCGTGCCGGCCGGCTTCACCAAGGATGGCCTGCCGGTGGGCATGCAGATCGTCGGGCGCCGCTTCGACGATCTCGGCGTGATGCAGGCGTCGCGGGCGTTCGAGCGCATCCAGCCCTGGGCCGATAAGCGCCCGGCGATGGATTGGTAAGGAAGCAAGCGGTTCTTTTTTGAAAAAAAGAACCAAAAAACTTTTACCCGCTGGCACGCGCGCCAGACGATCGGCACGGGTGCCAGTGGGAAAAGTCTTTTTTGCTTCTTTTTTCTTCAGAAAAAAGAAGACCCTTTCTTCGTGGAACCCACCCCGATGACCGACGAAGAACTCTGCTTCCAACCCGCCACCACCCTCGCCCCCCTGATCCGCGAGAAGCGCCTCTCCCCGGTGGAGCTGATGCGCGCCGTCGTCGCCCGCATCGAGCAGCTGGAGCCGAAGCTCAACGCCATGGCCGCCTTCGATCCGGCCCTGGCGATGGCGCGTGCCCGCGCGGCCGAGGACGCCGTGATGAAGGGCGCCGCCCTCGGCCCCCTGCACGGCCTGCCCGTGACGATCAAGGACATCCACTGGACCGAGGATTTCACCACCGAAGGCGGCAGCCACACCCAGAAGGGCTTCCGCGCCCCGGCCGACACGCCTTCCGTCGCCAGGCTGCGCACCGCCGGGGCGCTGGTGATCGGCAAGACCACCACCAGCGAACTGGCCTGGAGCGGCGTGTCGCGCGCGCCGCTCACTGGCATCACCAGCAATCCGTGGAAGCAGGGCTACAACGCCGGCGCGTCCTCCGCGGGCGCCGGGGCCGCGGCGGCGGCCGGCTACGGCCCGCTCCACCAGGGCAGCGACGGCGCCGGCTCCATCCGCATGCCCAGCCATTTCTGCGGCGTCTTCGGCCTCAAGGGCACGCATGGCCGCGTCCCCACCTGGCCCGTCTCGGCCAGCGACTACACCGCCCATATCGGCCCGATGACCCGCACCGTCGCCGATTCCGCGCTGATGATGGCGGTGATGTCCGGCCCGCATCCGCTGGACCACACCAGCCTGGAAGCCCCGCCGGCGGACTACCTCGGCCGGCTCGATGAGGGCGTGCGCGGCCGCCGCGTCGCCTTCAGCCCCGATCTCGGCCATGCCCGCGTGGACCCCGAAGTGGCGGCCATCGTGCACGAGGCCGCCTGCCGCTTCGCCGATGCCGCCGGGCTGCACATGGTCGAGGCCACGCCGGATTGGGGGCCGGAGGGCGCACCGCTGATCCGCGGCTTCTACCGCGCCCACATGCAGGCCCGCGCCGCCCTGCTGCCGGAATTCGAATCCCGCATGGACCCCGGCCTGGTCGCCTGCATCCGCGACGGCGCCGGCACGACGATGGCCGAGTACCAGGACCTGCGCACCCGCAAGCTCGCCTTCACCGCGCGCATCCATGAGTGGTTCGAGGATTGGGACTTCCTCATCACCCCCGCCGCCTCCGTGCCCGCCTTCCCGGCCGAACGCCTGATCCCGGCCCACTGGCCGCAGCACGACTGGGACTGGATACGCTGGGCGGAGTTCTCCCACCCCTTCAACATGTCCTGGAACCCCGCCGCCAGCATCCCTGCCGGCTTCACGGCCGAGGGCCTGCCGGTCGGCCTGCAGATCGTCGGCCGGCGCTTCGACGACCTCGGCGTGCTCCAGGCATCCCGCGCCTTCGAGCAGGCCCTGCCCTGGGCCCAGCACAAGCCGGCCATGGACTGGTAGCGCGATGGACCCCCGGCCCCTCACCCTCACCCCGATCGGCCGCCTGCGCACGCCGTGGCAGACCACCTCCGAGTGCCCGCGCAACGGCCGCCGCGGCGACACCCCGGAATGCACCGTGGAGGTCGACGCCCCCTACATCCCCGGCCTCAAGGACCTGGAGGGCTACACCCACCTCATCCTGCTCTACTGGCTCGACCGCGCCGGCACCCCGGAGATGCAGTTCACCCCGCCCAACGACAGCGAACCCCGCGGCCTGTTCGCCACCCGCACCCCGCGCCGACCCAACCCGATCGGCCTGTCGGTGGTGAAGTTGGAGGGCATCCCGGCCCCGGGCCTGCTGCGCGTCCGCTACCTCGACTGCATCGACGGCACGCCGCTGCTGGACATCAAGCCCTACCTGCCCAGCACGGATGCGGAACCCGAGGCCAGCATGGGGTTTCAGAAGCGCAGCCGCTGACACCCGAAGGCACGCCGATGGCCCAGAACATCTACGACAACGACCAGTTCTTCGCCGGCTACGCCACCCTCGCCCGCTCGCAGAAGGGCCTGGAAGGCGCGGCCGAATGGCCCACGCTCCAGACGCTGCTGCCCCCGATGCAAGGCCTGCGCGTGGTCGATCTCGGCTGCGGCTATGGCTGGTTCTGCCGCTGGGCCCGCGAGCAGGGCGCCGCCGCCGTGCTTGGCCTCGACCTGTCGGAGAAGATGCTCGCCCACGCCGCACAAACCACCGCCGACCCCGCCATCACCTACCGCCGCGCCGACCTCGAGCACCTCACCCTGCCGCGGGCCGCCTTCGACCTCGCCTATTCCTCGCTCGCCCTGCACTACCTGGAGAACCTGGCCCCCCTGCTGGCCACGCTCCACCGGGCCCTCGTCCCCGGCGGCGCCTTCGTGTTCTCCGTGGAACACCCGCTCTACACCGCCCCCTCCAGCCCCGCCTTCACCACCACGCCGGAAGGCCGCCGCACCTGGCCGCTGGACCGCTACCTGGAGGAAGGCCCCCGCACCACGAACTGGTTCGCCCCCGGCGTGGTGAAGCAGCACCGCACCATCGCCACCTACGTCACCGCCCTGCTCGCCGCCGGCTTCACCCTCACCGCGCTCGACGAATGGGGCCCCAGCCCCGAACAGGTCGCCGCCACCCCCGCCTGGGCCGGCGAGCGCGACCGCCCGCCCTTCCTGCTGGCGGCTGCCCGGCGCAGCTGAACTCGTACTTCACGTGGAACAATATTGCCGAGTCGCGCACAACGGAAAACCAATTCCCCGCCGGCTCAACCGATTATGGCCGAATCCTTAACGGCGCGCTGAACCCGCAACGACCCGACTCGTGTCAAGCCCCTGGTGCGGCACGGCGGCCGGGGCTCATACGATCCGCGTCGCATGCCCCGCCCAGTAGCGCTCGCGCAGCACCCGCTTGTACAGCTTGCCCGTCGGCAGGCGTGGCAACTCCGCCTCGAAATCCACCGAACGCGGCACCTTCTGCCGCGCCAGGTGCTGCGAGCAATAGGCGATCAACGCATCGGCGGTCTCCGCCCCCGGCGCGGCGCCCGGCACCAGCTGCACCACCGCCTTCACTTCCTCGCCCAGGTCGGCATTCGGCACCCCGAACACCGCGGCGTCCTGCACCAGGGGGTGGGAGATCAGCAGGTCCTCGCATTCCTGCGGGTAGATGTTGACCCCGCCGGAGATGATCATGAAGCTCGCCCGGTCGGTGAGGTGCAGGAACCCGTCCGCGTCCAGGTATCCCACGTCGCCGGCCGTCCCCATGGTCCCGTCGGGCGACAGCACCTCGGCGGTGCGCTGCGGATCGTTGAAGTATTCGAAGGGCGAGGCCAGCTTGAACCACACCGTGCCGATCTCGCCGGCCGGCAGGGGCTTCATGTCGGGGTCCAGGATGTGCAGCTCCCCCATCAGCACCCGCCCCACGGTGCCGCGATGCGCCAGCCACTCGGCGGTGGTGCAGGCGGTGAAGCCCATGCCTTCGGTCATGCCGTAGTATTCGTAGATGATCGGCCCCCACCATTCGATCATCGCTTCCTTCACCTGCGGCGGGCAGGGGGCGGCGGCATGGATCGCGATCTCCAGGCTCGACAGGTCATGGCGCCGCCGCACCGCCTCGGGCAGCTTGAGCATGCGGGAGAACATGGTGGGCACCAGCTGCGCATGGCTCACCCGGTACTGCTCCACCAGGCGCAGGAAGTGCTCGGGATCGAACCGCTCCATCACCACCACGGTGCCGCCGCGCCGCAGCGTCAGGTTCACGCCCAGGTGCGGCGCCGCATGGTACAGCGGCGCCGGCGACAGGTAGGTCATGCCGTCGCGCATCCCCCACAGCCGGTCCACGCTGGCATAAAGCGCCAAAGGCTGCCCCGGCGGCTGGTCGGGCAGGGGCCGCATCACCCCTTTCGGCCGGCCGGTGGTGCCGGAGGAGTAGAGCATCGCCGCCCCCAGCGCCTCGTCGGCCACCGGCGTGTCGGGAAACCCGCGTGTCGCCTCCTCCAGGTTGCGCACCCGCGCCCCCTCGCCGGGGCCGTCCACCACCAGGCACAGCGTCACGCCCGGGCACTGCGCCTGCGCCGCCAGCGCCACCTCGCGCTTGGCCTGCGAGGTGATCAGCAGCCGGGATTCGCTGTTCTCCAGGATATAGGCAGTCTCGTCCGCGGTCAGGAACGAGTTGATGCAGGTATAGTACAGCCCGGTCCGCTCGGCCGCCAGGCAGCACGCAAGATACTGCGGCGTGTTCTCCATGAAGATCGAGATGTGGTCCAGCCGCCGCAGCCCCTGGGCCCGGAACAGATGCGCCAGCCGGTTGCTGTACGCCTCCAGCATCCCATAGGTGATGACCTCGCCCGAGCCGGCCATGATGACCGCCGGCTGGTCCGCGCGTGCATGGGCGCCTGGGTACACGGCGCATCCTCCCGGTTTTCTTTCCGCGAGTGTGGTCCGGCCGCTTGCCCGCCCGCAAGCCCGCGCTCAGTCCCGGTTCGCCCGCGCCAGCACCGCGTTCGCCAGCACCTCCACTCCCGCGGTGCAGTGCGCCGGCTCGCTCCACTCCAGCTCGCTGTGGCTCCACCCGTCCCGGCACGGCACGAAGATCAGCTCGGTCGGGCAGATCGGCGCCATGTTGAACGCGTCATGCCCCGGCCGGGTGCGCATCCGCACGCAGGAATACCCCAGCGCCGCCGCCGCCTCCTCCGCCAGCCGCACCATCCCCTCGTCGAACTGCACCGGCGCGCGCTGCCGCTTCACCAGCGTGTTGAACACAAGCCCCGTCTCCGCCGCGATCCGCGCCTCCGCTTCCTCCACCTCCCGCTTCATCGCCGTCGCCCCGTCGAGGTCGGGATGCATGATCCCGTAGCTGAACGTCGCCCGGTGCGGGATGTTGATCCGGTTGTTCGGCCAGCAATCGATCACCACCGCGCTGGCCGACCCCGCCGGGGCATAGGCCATCCCGATCCGGTCGATCGCCTCGATCAGCCGCGCCGCCCCCACCAGCGCATTGCGCCGCCGCCGCATCGGCATGGACTGGATGTGCGAATTCTCCCCCAGCACCTCCATGTCGCAGAACACCGAATGGTGGCTGTGCGTCACCGCGCCGATCACCACGCCCTGCTCCTCCAGCAGCGGCCCCTGCTCGATATGCAGCTCGAAATACGCATCCACCGCGCGCCCGCCCACCGGCGCATCGCCGCAATACCGGATGCGCCGCAGCTCGTCCCCGAACCGCTTGCCCTCCCGGTCCACCGCCGCATGCGCATCGGCCAGCTTCAGCACGCCCGCGAACACCGCCGAGCCCATCAGCCCCGGCGAGAACCTGGCCCCCTCCTCGTTGGTCCAGTTCACCACCTCCAGCGCCCGCTTCGTGGTGATCCCCGCCTCCGCGATCGCCCGCACCGCCTCCAGCGCGCCGAGCACCCCCAGCGGCCCGTCGAACTTCCCGCCCGGAGACTGGCTGTCCAGGTGGCTCCCCAGCATCACCGGCGGCAACGAAGGGTCCGTCCCCTCCCGCCGCGCGAACATGTTCCCCATCGCATCCACCGTCAGCGCCAGCCCCGCCTCCCGGCACCAATGCCCGAACAGCCCGCGCACATCCCTGTCGCCATCCGTCAGCGCCATCCGGTCCACCCCGCCGTGCGGCAGTTCCGCGATCGCGCCCGATGCCATCAGCTCAGACCACAGGCGCTGTCCGTTGATGCGAAGCGGAGCCATCACGATTTCCCCCATGATCCGGCAAGGCCGAAACTCTGCGCCGCCGCCCCGGCCCCGCACAACCCCTTGACGGCCCTGCCGCCCCCGGCGCGCAATCCCCCCAGCAGAGGAGCCCTCGCCATGCCCCGCCCCGCCCGCCGCCTGCCGCCCGCCCGCGCCATGATCACCGCCCCGCAGCCCGAAGCCGTGGAAGCCGGCGCCGACATCCTGCGCGCCGGCGGCTCCGCGGTGGATGCCATGCTCGCCTGCGCCTTCACCCAGGGCGTGGTGGACCCCCTGATGTGCGGCATCGGCGGCCTCGGCACCATCCAGGTCTACGACCCCGCCACCGGCCGCCACCAGATCATCGACGGCATGGGAACCTGCCCCGCCGCCGCCACGCCCGACCTCTGGGCCAAGGACTTCCTCGGCGAATGCCCCGACGGCTTCGGCTTCGTCGTGAAGGGCAACGTGAACGAGATCGGCCGCCGCGCCGTCACCACCCCCGGCATCGTCGCCGCCTTCGCCCTCGCCCACCGCCAGTTCGGCAAGCTGCCCTGGGCCGAACTCTTCGCCCCGGCCATCCGCGTCGCCCGCGAAGGCTGGCCCGTCCGCCCCCATGTCGCCGGCGTCTTCGCCACCAACGAGGCGCCCTACAAGCGCCTCCCCTACATCGACAAGCTGCGCCTCACCCCCGACGGCACGAAGCTCTACCTCCGCCCAGACGGCACCACCAAGAAACTCGGCGACATCATCCACAACGCCGACCTCGCCGACACCCTCGCCACCCTGGCCTGCGACGGCGCGGAGGCCTTCTACACCGGCGAGATCGCCGCCCGCATCGTGGCCGACCAGCAGGCCCATGGCGGCCTGCTCTCCGCCGCCGACCTCGCCGGCTTCGCCCCGCGCGTGAACTCCCCCATTTCCATCCGCTACCGCGGCCGCACTGTCGCCGTGCCCCCGCCGCCCGCCGGCGGCATCACGGTCGCCCAGATCCTGCGCATCCTGGAACGCTTCGACCTCGCCGCCCTCGGCCACAACTCGCCCGAATACATCCGCGTCCTCGCCGAGGCGATGAAGATCGCAGGGCGGGACAAGGACGAGAACATCGGCGACCCCGATTTCTTCACCCCGCCGCTCGCCCGCATGCTCTCCGATGACTGGGCCGACACCCAGGCCGCCCGCATCCGCCGCGGCGAAAAGGCCAGCCTCACCCGTGCCCTCGCCGACGCGCCGCACACCACCACCCTCTCGGCCGTCGACGCCTCCGGCATGGTCGTCTCCGTCACCCACACCCTGGCCACCCCCTCCGGCGTCATCCCCCCCGGCACCGGCTTCATGCTGAACGGCGCCATGAACTGGTACGACCCCCGGCCGGGCCACCCCAGCTCCCTCGCCCCCGGCAAGCGCCGCTTCTCCACCATGGCCCCCACCATCGTCTTCGAAGGCGAAAAGCCGGTCATGACCATCGGCGCCCCCGGCGGCGCCTGGATCGGCATCGCCATCCTGCAGGGCATCGTCAACGTGCTCGATTTCGGCATGACCATGCAGGAAGCCGTCCAGGCCCCGCGCTTCTCCGCCACCTCGGACAAGATCGACATCTCCAACCGCATCCCCCGCGCCACCCAGCGCGCGCTGGAGGCCATGGGCTACGAGGTCGTCCGCTCCCCCCTCACCTTCGCCTTTGCCGGCGTCCACGGCATCACCATGTGGGACAACCAGCTCGAAGGCGGCGCCGATCCGCAGCGCGACGGATACCCCGCGGGCGTCCAGTAGGGTGGAACGCGAAGCGGTTCCACCAAAGCAAAGAAAGCATGTTCTTTTTTGAAAAAAAGAACCAAAAAACTTTTATCCGTTTGCTGGCACGAATGCCCGTGGGCGCAAACGGATAAAGTCTTTTTTGCTTCTTTTTTCTTCACAAAAAAGAAGACCCTTCCTTCCTAGGAGCCCCCCATGGCCAACGTCCTGGACATCCCCAAACGCGGCTTCCGCTTCATCGAGGGCGTCTTCCAATACTCCGCCGGCGTCGCCGCCCTCCCGGGCTTCCGCCTCGAACGCGCCCGCTTCGCCAACCCGGTGAAGCTGCACGACGGGTGGGAGCGCATCGAAGCCCACCTCACCACCCTCGGCCTCCCCCGCACCGCGTTTGCCGCCTGCGAGCTGCGCTCCCCGTCGGCCTTCTCCGAGGAAGGCTTCACCCGCTTCAACCGCGGCTACTTCTCCGTGCTGGAGCAGTGGGGCATCACCATCGGCGGCCTCAACCCCATCGCCCGCAGCAATGTCTGCCCGGAGCTGGACAAGCCCGCCGAGCCCGGCTTCCACGCCTTCACCTACGCCGTGCCCTCACCCGGGGCACCCCCCAGCTTCCTCATCGCCGGCAGCGGCGAAAGCGTGGAAGGGCAGGGCACCTACCGCGAGAACACCGTCGCCTGGCGCGACCTCTCCACCGAAGGCATGCGCAAGAAAATCCACCACGTCATGGGCGAAATGGAACGCCGCATGTCCGCCCTGGGCTTCGGCTGGAAAGACACCACCGCCACCCAGGTCTACACCGTGCACGACATCTTCCCGCACTTCGCCCGCGAAATCGTCGAACGCGGCGCCGCCCGCCACGGCGCCTGCTGGCACCTCTGCCGCCCGCCCGTGATCGATCTCGAATTCGAAGTGGATTGCCGCGGCATCCTCACCGAACTCGTCCTGCCAGGCTGAGGCAGTCAAGAAAGCAAGACAGTCACAGCGAACACGGAGGCACGGAGACCACGGAGAAAGCCACGGAGCGGAAGCTTCGCCTCCGTGCCTTCTCCGTGCCCTCCGTGCCTCCGTGTTTACTGAGGCTTCCTTCCGTCTCCGCTCTCCGAAGCGCTACCGCCCGCGCAGCGTCACCCCGTTCGGGTACCGCGCCTTGTATTCCCCAACCGCGGTTTCCATCGTCACGAAGTTCGCGCCTTCGCGCTTCAGCACCTCGATCATGTGTTCCAGCATGAACATCCGGTGCCCGCGCCCGATCACGTGCGGGTGGAAGGTGTAGGTCAGGATGCCCCAGTCGTAGTATTTCTTCATGTACTTGAACTCGTTCACGAAGTTCTCGATCACGAGCCGCGCGTTCATGTTCCCCGGCAGGATCCCCTGCGGCGAGCGCGAGTATTCGAAGTGCGGGTGGTCATCCAGCGCCCAGGAGATCGGCATTTCCACCAGCGCCGTGTCCGGTCCGAACTCGAACGGCTCCAGCAGCTCGATCCGGTCGCCCTTGCGCGCCTGATACGGGATGTAGTCGTGCCCCATCATCGAGCTGTCATAGGTGAACCCATGCTTCAGCAGCAGGTCGACGGACACGTCCGAGAGGTCCCACGCCGGCGAGCGGTAGCCGCGCGGCGCCTTCCCGGTCAGGCGCATGATGCTCTCGTTGCCGCGGATCAGCTCCTGCTCCTCGCCTTCGGGGCCGAGGGTGGAGGGCACCCGGTGCGTCCAGCCATGGTTGCCGATCTCATGCCCCGCGGCATGCACGGCGGCCACGCAGGAGGGGTAGCTGTCGATCGTGTGCCCCGGAATGAACCAGGTGGTCGGAATGCGCTGCTCGTTCAGCAGCCGCAGGATGCGCTGGGTGGCCGGGATGCCGAAATCGCCCCGGCTGATCAGCGTGGGAGAGGTCTGCCCGCGCGAGATCGCGGACGAGGTGTTGTCGTGGTCAAAGGTCAGGCAGACAAACAGGTCGGCCATGGGGAACTCCTTGGTCGTGGGGGTCGGTCAACTCATGAACAAAGGAAAGAAAGCATGTTCTTTTTTGAAAAAAAGAACCAAAAAACTTTTCCTTGCACGCCGGCCATGCGGCCCGGGCGCAAAGTCGGAAAAGTCTTTTTGCTTCTTTTTCTTCAGAAAAAGAAGACTCCTGCTCCCTTCCTTCCTCACCACGCTCACCCCTCGGGCTGCGCGCGGTAGCGTGTGGTCAGCCAGCCGCCATCCACCACCAGCACCTGGCCGGTGATGAACGCGGCGTCGTCCGAAAGCAGGAACGCGGCGGCGGCGGCGATATCCTCCGGCTGCCCGTTGCGCCCCAGCGGGGTCATGTCCGTCATCTGCCCGCGGAACCAGTTGCTCTCCGCGATGCGCCGGCGGGTCATGCCCGTCTCGATCAGCCCGGGCGCGATCGCGTTCACCCGCACGCCCGCGGGCCCGTAATCCGCCGCCATCTGGCGCGTCAGCCCCGCCACCCCCGCCTTGGCCGCGGCATAGACCGCCGTGCCGGGAAAGCCGATGATCCCGAAGATGGAGGCCACGTTCACGATCGCCCCACCGGCCGGCATCACCGCCACGGCCTCGCGCGAGAAGCGGAACACGCTGCGCAGGTTCACCGCCAGGTGCGCGTCGAACTCCTCGTCGCTGGTCAGGTCGGCGCGCTTCGATCCGCCCACGCCGGCATTGTTCATCAGCAGGTGCAGCGCCCCGAACCGCGCCACCGCCGCGCCGATCACCGCGCCCGGCGCCTCCGCCGTGGCCACGTCGGCCGCCATGGTCTCCACAGGCGTGCCCTGCGCCGCCGCCAGCCCGGCCGTCTCGGCCAGCCCTTCGGCCGCCCGGTCGGCGGCCAGCACCCGGCACCCCTCGCGCGCCAGCCGCAACGCGGTGGCCCGGCCGATGCCGCTCGCCGCCCCCGTCACCACCGCCGCCTTGCCTGCCAGACCCTGCATCCCGCCTCCGCCTGCTGCGCCGGCAGGATCGGGTCTCCGCCGCGCCGTGTCAAAAGCGCCGACGCCAGAAAAAAATCCTTGCACACCGCTGGTGGTGCTGTTAGAAATAACATCATGCACCATCACCCCGCAGCACAGGCCCAGCGCGCCGCATCGGATGCCCCGCATCCGCGCGCCACGAGTCTGTCCGCCGCGCCGTCCTCGGCGCTGGAGGCGCTGCTGCTCTCCCTGCTCCACAGCCTGCTCATCGCCGTCCTCGGCGCGGCCTCCGCGCCTCCCGCCGCCTGGCGCACCCGCTCCGTCCTGCGCCTGCTGTCCACCATCGCGCGCCTGGTGAACCGCCAGGGCGCCGCGCGTTCGCGCACCGGGATTCCGCGCTGCCAGCGCCATCACGAGGGCGAACGCCAGATCCTCCTCGCCCTGCTCTACGGCCCGCGTCCGCGCCCCCGCGCCCGCCCGGCCGC
>CANHCJ010000018.1 GCA_947458025.1 Rhodospirillales bacterium
CCCGCCCCGCCGCCCGGGTTCCGCGACGGCATCGACCGCATCGCGCGCGCCGGCGGCACGCCGCTGGCCGTCGCCCGCAACGGCCGGCTGCTCGGCGCCATCGAGCTGAAGGACATCGTGAAGGACGGCATCCGCGCCCGGTTCGCGGCGCTGCGCGGCATGGGCATCCGCACCGTGATGGTCACCGGGGACAACCGCCTCACCGCCGCGGCGATCGCCGCCGAGGCGGGGGTGGACGACTTCATCGCCGAGGCCACGCCGGAGCAGAAGCTCGCCTATATCCGCGCCGCCCAGGCCGAAGGCCGGCTGGTGGCCATGGCCGGCGACGGCACCAACGACGCGCCCGCCCTGGCCCAGGCCGATGTGGGCCTGGCGATGCAAACCGGCACCCAGGCGGCGCGCGAGGCGGGCAACATGGTGGACCTGGACAGCGACCCCACCAAGCTGATCGAGGTGGTGGCGATCGGCAAGCAGCTGCTCATCACCCGCGGCGCGCTGACCACCTTCTCCATCGCCAACGACGTGGCAAAATACTTCGCCATCCTGCCGGCGATCTTCGTGGCCAGCCATCCGGAGCTGCAGGCGCTGGACGTGATGGCGCTGGCCAGCCCGCAAAGCGCGATCCTGTCCGCGGTGATCTTCAACGCGCTGATCATCGTGGCGCTGGTGCCGCTGGCCCTGCGCGGCGTGCGCCCGGCCCCGGGCGGGGCGGCCGCGCTGCTGCGGCGCAACCTGCTGGTCTATGGGCTGGGCGGCCTGCTGGCGCCGTTCCTCGGCATCAAGCTGATCGACCTTCTCCTCGTCCTGCTCGGGATCGCCTGACCATGCGCGACGTTCTTCGCCCCGCGCTTGCCGCGGTGGTTCTGTTCACCCTCGGGCTGGGCCTTGCCCTGCCGCTCGGCTTCACAGGCCTGGCGCTTGTGCTGCTGCCGCGGGAGGCCGGTGGCAGCCTGGTGTCGGCGGAAGGGCGCCTGGTGGGTTCGTCCCTGCTCGGCCAGTCGTTCAGCGACCCGCGCCACTTCCACCCGCGCCCCTCGGCAACGACCGCGCCGGACCCGGACAGGCCCGGCGGCACGCGCGGCGAGCCCTACAACGGCGCGGCCTCCGGCGCCTCCAACCTCGGCCCCACCTCGGCGGCGCTGCTCGCGGCGGTGCGGCAGCGGTTCGCGGGTGCCGGGCCGGTGCCTGTGCCGGCCGATGCCGCCACGTCGTCCGCCTCCGGGCTCGACCCGCATATCAGCCCGGCCACAGCGCTGCGCCAAGTGGCCCGCGTCGCCGCCGCCCGGGGCCTGCCGCCGGAGCGGGTTGCGAGCCTGGTCCTCGCCCATGTCGAGGGCCGCGAGCTGGGCGTGCTGGGCGAGCCGCGCGTGAACGTTCTTCGCCTCAACATGGCGCTGGATGCAGCCCGATAGACGCCGAGTGGCGACCGCCGGGCATCTGGTTGGAAGATGGGGATCTCGCCCGAAGAAGGGTGGCGCAGGCCGCGGTTGGGGCCGGTGCAGGCGGATGTTTGTCAGGGTTCTATCAGGCGGCCGTTCTCGATGCGCAGGAGGCGGGTGGCGATGGCGGCAGTGAAGGCGCGGTCGTGCGAGACGAGGACGCAGGTGGCCGACTGGGCCAGGATTTCCTCCTCCAGGCGTTCCTGGCCGGCGATGTCCACGTGGTTGGTGGGCTCGTCCATCAGATAGAAATTGGGCTCCGCCAGGCGCAGGGCGAGGAGGCCGAGGCGGGCCTTCTGGCCCGGCGAGAGGCGGGCGATGGGGCGAGCCTGGCTGGGCACGTCGAAGCCGGCGCCGGCGAGCAGGCTGGTGCTGCGCTGGTCGCCGAGGCGGAAACGGGCGGTGATGAAGCCGAGCGGGGTTTCCTGCGCCGGGAGCTGGGACATCTGCTGGTCGATGTAGCCGGGCACCACGCTGGGGGCGACGGCGAGGCCGGGGATTACCTCGCCTTCCACGGCGCGGCGCAGCACGTGGACGAGGCGGGACTTGCCGGCGCCGTTGGGGCCGGTGAGGACGATGCGCTCGCCCTGGTGGATGCGCAGCTTGCCGGTGCGGAACAGGGGGCGGCCATCGGGGGTTGAGACCTGGAGGTCCTCCAGCGTCAGCAGCACCTTGGCGTGGGTGGTGGAGCTGGCCAGGCGGAGATCCGCGGCGCGCTGTTTCACGAGCGGGCGGGCGGATTGCTCGATGGCCTCGGCGCGGGCGTTGAGCTGCTTGGACTTCTTGAGCAGCAGGTCGCTGCCGCTGTTGATGCCGACGTTCTTGAGCCGGCCTGCGTTCTGGCGCAGGCGCTCGGCCTCCTTCATCTCGCGGGCGAAGACCTTCTCCTGGCGGGCGTCGTCGGCTTCCAGCAGTTCGCGGGCGGCGGAGAAGGGGTGGGCGTAGAGCGCGCTGCGCTCCGGGCGCAGGAACAGGGTGTGGGTGGTGCAGGCATCGAGGAAGGCGCGGTCGTGGCTGGCGACCAGGATGCCGGCCCCTTCGGTTTCGTGCTGGAGCCAGGATTCCAGGCGCTCGAGGCGGGCGAGGTCGAGGTGGTTGGAGGGTTCGTCCAGCAACAGCAGGTCGGGCTCGGCGATCCAGGCGCGGGCGATCAGCGCCATGCGCTGCCAGCCGCCGGAGAGGTTGGCGAGCGGCTTTTCGTAGAGGTCCTCGGGGGTTTCGAAGGTTTGGAGCAGCACGTCGACGCGCCATTCGTTGGCGGCGCGGTCGGCGGCGGGCAGGGCACGGCGGATGGCCTCGTGCATGGGCAGGGGCAGGAGGGTTTCGGGGACGTCCTGCTCGACGTAGCCGGTCTTGAGGCCGCGGCGGCGGGTGAACTCGCCGGACGTCGCTTCGTGGGTGCCGGCGAGGATGCGGAGCAGGGTGGATTTGCCGGCACCGTTGGCGGCGACGAGGCCGATGCGCTGGCCGGGCTGGATGGCGAGGTCGAGGCCGGCGAAGAGGGGCCGCGGGGTGGCGACCGAGAGGGCGCGCAGGGTGAGAAGGGTCATCGTGGGGGATCCGTGGTCCGGGGGCGCCTTGAGGGGCGCGGGGTCATGCCGATGGGGCAGGCCGGGCGGATCGGGAGTGGATCAGATGCGCCGTGGGGCCCGCCCCGCAACGTGGTGCTGCGGGGCCTGGCGGGGGCCGCTGGTGCGGTACTGCGGATATGCGGTCATGCAGCCCTCCTGCGGCTGGGGTGGCGGTGGGGGGAAGATGGGGGATGGAGGTTTGGGAGGCAAGAGCCTGCGAGGGGCGCTTGCGGGGTGGGTTCGCGAGAAAGAAAGCAAGCAAGCAAGCAAGCAAGCAAGAAGATTCAACACAGAGGCACGGAGACACGGAGAAGCAAGGCAAGGGAGGAGGAAGGAAGAAAGGCAGTTTGGAGGCGCTGTGACAGGTTGATGATGGAGCCCGTTTGATAACTCTCCTCTCGCGGTCATCCGACGGCGGTTTCCTGCGCTCCGGTGCGTGAAAACCACCGTCTCTGACTCGCCAGAGCGCGTTCTCAAACGGGCTCTGAGAACCGACGAGGCCAGAGCCGCATCGGCATTCGCCCTGCGGCAGGGAGCAGCTTTCCTTCTCCCTTGCCTTGCTTCTCCGTGTCTCTGTGCCTCTGTGTTGAATCTGACCTTCGTGGAACGGCACGACGGTCGGCTGGTGAAATGCGATCCGCTTGGCGCTGCGTTGGTGTGGTCGCCCGTTGACGTGACGGAAGCGCTGTGCGTTCCGGCCTTTTCGATGGGAGTGGGTGGCGGGCTGAAGCCCGCCCTACGAGGGGGTTGGGGTGAGGACTTCGTTGAGGGCGCCGTTGGGGAGGGTCGGGCTTGCTTCGTGCTGGAAGCAGGCGGCGGCGCGGGCGGGTTCGGTGCGGTAGAGGGGGGGGAGGGTGGTGCTGCACTTGGGCATGGCGACGGGGCAGCGGTCCACGAAACGGCAGCCGTGGGCCGACGGGGTGGCGGCGGTTTTCTGGTCGCCTTCGTCGTCCAGCCAATCCCGCGTGGTGCTGACCTGGGGGATCGAGGAGATCAGGAGCTGGGTATAGGGATGCTGGGGGTGCTTCACCACGCGCTCCACGGCGCCGGCCTCGGCGACGCAGGCGCGGTACATCACCAGGATGTTGTCGCTGACCTGGTAGGCGGTGGCGAGGTCGTGGGTGATGTAGATGATGGAGATGCCCATCTCGTCCGTGAGTTTGCGCAGCGAGGTGAGGATGGTGGCGCGGAGCGAGGCGTCCACCATGGAGACCGGCTCGTCCGCCACGATGAGCTTGGGCTTCATCAGCACGGCGCGGGCGACCATGATGCGCTGGCGCTGGCCGCCGGAGAGCTGGTGGGGGTAGCGGCCGAGGATTTCCTCCGGGCGCAGGCCGACGGCGCGCAGGGCGTTCTCGATCATCGTGCGGCCTTCGGCGCGGGATGAGGCGAGGTTGAAGTTGCGCACCGGCGTGGTGAGCACGTGGTCCACCCGGTAGAACGGGTTGTAGACCTCGTAGGGGTCCTGGAACACGGCCTGCACGTCGCGGCGGAACTGGCGGCGCTCGGTGCCGGAGAGGCGGGCCATGTCCTGGCCCTGGTAGAGCACCTGGCCCTCGCTGGGCGGGACGAGGCCGAGGATGATACGGGCCAGGGTGGTCTTGCCGGAGCCGGATTCGCCCACCACGGCGGTGATGGCCGGCTTGCTGGTGTCGATGGACATGGACAGGTCGGACAGCGCCGTGTTGGCGCCGTAGTGCTTGCTGACGTGCTTGGCTTCCAGCAGCGGAGTCATCGGCCGGCCACGCGCAAACGGGGAAAAGTTTTTTGGTTCTTTTTTTCAAAAAAGAACACGCTTGCTTGCTGGCTCATGCGAAGTGGCACGCCGCTTGTTGGTTGGGGGCGACCTCGCGGACGGCGGGCTTTTCGGTGGTGCAGCGCGCCTCCGCGCGGGGGCAGCGGGGGTGGAAGGCGCAGCCGGGCGGGAGGTCTCGCAGGAGGGGGGCGAGGCCGGGGATGCCCTGCATGGCGCCTCGCTTTTCGAGCGAGGGCAGGGAGGAGATCAGCGCCTGGGTGTAGGGGTGGCGCGGCCTGGTGATGATCTCGGCGATGGGGGCGAGTTCCACGAGGCGGCCGGCGTACATGACGCCGAGGCGGTCCACGAATTGCGCCATGAGGCCCATGTCGTGGCCGACGAGGATGATGGCGCAGCCGAGGTCGCGCTGGACGCGGGCGAGCGTTTCCATCACCTGGCGCTGGACGACGACATCGAGTGCCGAGGTGGGTTCGTCGGCGATGATGACCTTGGGGCGCAGGCAGATGGCAATCGCGATGCAGGCGCGCTGCTTCATGCCGCCGGAGAGCTCGTGTGGGTAGAGGTCGGCCACGTGGGGGCGCAGGCCGACGGTGCGCAGAAGCTCGGCCACGCGGGCATCGAGCTCGGCGCTGGAGAGTTTCAGGCCGTGGTCGCGGAAGGCGTCGGCGAACTGGGCCTTGATTCGGATGACGGGGTTCAGCGAGTTCATGGAGCCTTGCGGGACCATGGCGATCCCGGCCAGGCGCAGGTGGCGCATGGCCTCGTGGTCCAGCGCGGAGAGCTCCGTGCCGTCGAGGCTGACGCGGCCGGCGGTGATGCGGCCGGGGGGCTTGATCATGCGCAGGAGGGACAGCGCCATGGTGGACTTGCCGGAGCCGGACTCGCCGGCCAGACCCAGGCGCTCGCCGGGCTGGAGGGCGAAGGAGACGTCGTCCACCGCCTTCACGGCGCCGAGGGGGTGGTCGAACTCGACCTTCAGGCCTTCGACTTTCAGGATCGCGTTCATGCCGAGCGCCTGAGGCGGGGGTTGGCGTATTCGTCCAGGCCCACGGTGACGAAGAACAGGCCGAGGAAGACCAGGACGATGATGGTGGTCGGCGCCAGCCACCACCACCACCAGCCGTTGATCATGGCGGCGTTGAAGTTCACCCAGTAGAGCGTCATGCCCAAAGTGGGGGCGTCGATCGGGCCGAGGCCGAGCACTTCGAGGCCGATGGAGGCGAGGATGGCGCCGGAGACGGCGTTCACCAGCGTGGCGGCGAGGTAGGGGAGCAGGTTCGGCATCAGCTCCAGCACGATGATCGCGGGGCCGGACATGCCCGACATGCGCGCGATCTCGACATAGCCGCGCTCGCGCAGGCTGAGCACCTGGGCGCGGATGGTGCGGGTGGGGTTGAGCCACGCGAGCGAGGCGACGACCAGGGCCATCTGGTTGACGGAAAGCCCGCCGGGGATGCCGACGGCGATGATGATGAGGACCAACAGGCCCGGAACGGTGAGGCCGATATCGGCGATGCCGCGGATGATGGTGTCGGCCCAGCCGCGATAGTAGGCGGCGACGAAGGCCAGGACGGTGCCGATGCCGACGCCGAGGATGCCGGCGATGAAGCCGATCTGCAGCGTGAGCGGGGTGCCGGCGACCATGACGGCGAGCAGGTCGCGGCCCTGTCGATCCGTGCCGAAGGGGTAGCGCCAGGAGGGCGGCTGGAGCGGGCGGACGGAGAGGGCGCGGGCATCCTCCACATCCACGATGAAATGCCCGATGACGATGAAGGCCAGCAGGAACAGCAGCATGGCGCTGCCGACGACAAGGGAGAGGTTGCGGCGGAAGTAGCGCAGGAGGCCTTGCATCTCAGGTCCGCCGGTAGCTGATGCGCGGGTCGAGCAGCGGGTAGACGAGATCGAGCAGAAGGGTGGCCAGGCCGAGCGAGACGATGACGGTGAAGACGATGCCCTGGATGAGGAAGTGGTCGTTCTCGCGGATGGCCTGGTAGAGCAGGGTGCCGATCCCGGGGTAGCCGAAGATCACCTCCACCAGCACGGCGCCGGAGAGGATCTGGCCGAGCGCCAGGGCCAGCGCGGTGATCTGCGGCAGGATGGCGTTGCGCAGGCAGTAGCGCGAGAAGATGGTGAGGCTGCGCAGGCCCTTGCCCTCGGCGAAGACCACGTAGTCCTCCCCCATCGTGGTCACCATCATGCCGCGCATGCTGAGCGCCCAGCCGCCGACGGCGACCAGGATGATGGACAGCGCCGGCAGGGTGGCGTGGCGGATGATGTCGAGCACGAAGGCGACCGACAGGCTGGGCACGGCGCCCATCGAATAGCCGCCGAAGATCGGCAGCCACTGCACCTGGAAGGCCAGCAGGTACATCAGGATCAGGCCGAGGAGAAAGAACGGGATGGCATGCAGCGCCCAGAGCGGGGGCATGAGCCAAGCCATCCAGCGCGGCGCGCGCGGCCAGGCAAGCAGGGCGCCCAGGATGGTGCCGATGACGAAGGAGAGCAGCGTGGTCATGCCCAGCAGCCCGACCGTCCAGGGGATCGATTCCGCAATCATGTCCCAGACGGTGCGGGGGTAGTTGGCGATGGAGAAGTTGAAGTCGCCGCGCACGACATCGCCGAGATAGGAGAGGTATTGCTGCCACAGCGGGCGGTCGAGCCCGAAGCGGGTTTCGTAGACCTTCACCATCTCGTCGATGCCCTGCTGCACATAGCCGCCAAGCTGGGCCTGCTGCAGCAGCTTGGTGCGCACCGGGTCCTGCCCGGAGAGCTTGGGCAGGAAGAAGTTGAGGCTGGCGGCGAGCCAGACGATCAGGACGAAGACGCCGCAGCGCCTGAGGATGTCGATCAGGTGCACTGCGGCGTTCGCCTGCTGGTCAGCTGGTGGGCCGGAGGTTCCACAGCACCATCGGGAAGGTGAGGTGCCAGTGGGCGCCGTTGACGTGGAAGGGGTCGGCCGCGTTGTCGGCGGTGGGCCAGTTGGTCCAGTGGGTGGTGTTCATCGGGATGCGGTGGTGCAGCTGGACGATCTGGATGTCCGGCAGTTCCGGCAGCCAGATTTCCATCGCCTTGCGGAACAGCTCCTTCAGCTTGGCCTGGTTGGTGGGCGGGACCATGAACATCTCGTCCACGATCTTGTCGTACTCCGCGTTCTTCCAGCGGGCGAAGTTCACCTGGTGGCCGCCGGGCACGGCGACGGAGGCGGACTGGTAGAGCTTCAGCGTGTTGTAGGGCTCGCTGACGCTGCCGCCATGGCCGTAGATGGCGCCGGTGTACTGCCCCTTCTGGAAGCGGTCGTCGAAATCGGGCGGCAGCGAGATGCTGGCGTCCACGCCCGCGCGCTTCAGCAGCTCCACCAGAACCGGGCCGATGGAGGGGCCGGTGGAGCCGAAGCCGATGATGTCGAGGCTGAGCTTCTGGCCGTTGCGGGCCCAGATGCCGTCCGACCCCTTGCGGAAGCCCTTGGCGGTGAGCAGCGCATCGCCCTTGCGGCGGTCGAAGGCCAGGGTGTCGTGCTTCTGCAGCAGGTCCTTGATGTGGTCCTTGTAGGGCTGCAGCGGCGCGTAGTCCGGCATCGGCAGCGGCGAGACCTCGGAGGCGCCGAGATAGCCGACATCGATGATCTGCTGGCGGTCGACATAGTGGCTGATGGCCCAGCGCACGTCCTTGTCGTCGAAGGGCGGGCGCTCGTTGTTGACGTAGAGGGCGATGGGCCACCAGTCGCGGTAGCCGAAGGGCGGCTTCTGGCCGGAATGGGTGGTGATCTTGGGGTTCTGGCGGAAGACGGTGGGGAAGGTGGCGGGCTGCATGCCGGTGCCGGCATCCACCTGGTTGGTGATCAGCAGCTGGGCGGTCTGCTGCTCGCCGGCGTTGGGCAGCCAGATGTTGCGCAGCACCTGCGGCATCGGCGCCATGCCGCGCTCGGCGGCCCACCACTTGTCGGCGCGGTCGAAGACCTTCTGCTGCGGGCTGGCGGCCACCACGCGCCAGGGGCCGGTGGTAACGGGCAGGCCGCGCGCGATGTCGAAGTGCTTGAAGCTGGCCCAGTCCTGGCCTTCGAAGATGTGCTTCGGCACGATGTACACGCCGATGTCGTACTTGTACGACATGAACATGAAGAAGCGCGGCGAGGGGATCTTGAAGTCCACCACCACGGTGTTGGCATCCGTCGCGGTGGCCTTTTCCACGGCCTGCTGCACATCGATGCCCCAGCGCACCTTGGGGCCGAGGTCGCGCAGGCTGTTGAGGGTGAAGGCGACGTCCTCGGCGGAGAAGGGCTTGCCGTCGGACCAGGTGATGCCCTGGCGGGTCTTGATGGTGAGCTTCCTGTAGTCGGGCGAGAACTCGTAAGCCTCGGCCAGCCACATGTGCATCTTGTCGGCGAAGGCGGAGTAGAATGCGAGCGGCTCGTACATCAGGTTCGGGCCGTTCTGGTGGTTGGAGCCGATGGAGTACGGGTTCCACAGCTCGAAATCGACCCAGCGGCCCTCGCGGCCGCCCCAGACCAGGATCATGGTGCGGTTGCGCGGGGGCGCGGCGGGCTGGGCGTCGACGCTCTGCCAGGGCAGGGCGGCGGCGGTGCCGGCCAGCACGCTGGTCTTCAGCAGGTCGCGGCGGCTGGGCCCGCGGCGGGTGGTGTCGGACATGGCGTGGTCCTCTCCTCCTGGGGCTGCGCGGGTGGATCCCGCTGCAGGGTTCTTGTGACGGCAGCATTGCCGCCGCATTGCCTCGCAGTAGGGCGGGCCGGCCGCGCGGCGTCAAGCGGGCCGGTGGCCGGGTCAGCTAGGCATAGGGCTGGCCCCAGCGTTCGTTGAACACCACGTCCTCCAGCTTCGTGCGGCCGACGGGGCCGAACTTCCCCATCGGCCAGCCGATCGGCAGGATGGCGTAGCTGTGCACGCCTTCGGGCAGGCCGAGCGCGGCTTCGGCTTCCTTGGCGTAGAGCAGGTGGCGGGTGGTGAGCGTGCTGCCGAGGCCGAGCGCGCGGGCGGCCAGCAGCATGTTCTGCACGGCGGGGTAGATGGAGGCGCCGGACATGCGGGTGGGGGCGTTCTTCCCCTCATCGAGGCAGGCGACGATCCAGACCGGGGCTTCGTGGAAATGCTCGGTGAGGTATTCCACGGCGTGGTGCTGGCGGGCGTATTTCTCCTTGGACACGCCGGGGGGCGGCGGGGAGTTGGCGTAGCGGGGGCCGACCACCTCGTCGAACGCCTTCTTGTACCAGGTCTGGACGGCCTTCTTGGTGGCGGTGTCCTTCACCACCATGAAGCGCCAGCGCTGGTAGTTGCCGCCATTGGCGGCGCAGACGCCGGCTTCGAGGATCTTGCGTACCAGGTCGTCCGGCACCGGATCGGGCTTCAGGCGGCGCATGGCGCGGGTGGTGTGGATGATGTCGAAGATGTCTTGCATGGGGGGGATTCCTGGGGGAAGAAAGCAAGAAAGCGAAGTGGTCACAGAGGACACAGAGGGGCACAGAGATCACAGAGAAGGAAGCAATGTGCCCCGAGCGGCGCGGCAGGCGAACAGATGTCTTTTTTCTTCTCCGTGTTCTCTGTGGCCCTTCGTGTCCTCTGTGACCACTTCGCTTTCTTCAACGTCCGTCGCGACCTACCGAGGGCTGAGGAACCAATCCACCAGCGCGGGCTGGGCGTCGCGCGGGTAGGTGTGGGAGAGGTCGTCCAGCTCCAGGTAGGTGATCGCCGCCCCCGCGACCTGGAAGGCGTCGCGCGCGGTGCGGGCCACGTCCACCGGGAACATCCAATCGAGCGCGCCGTGGCAGAGATGGATGGGCAGGCCGGCCAGGCGGGACCGCTCGCTCATCTCGATCAGGATCGGGTGGAAGCTGGCGGCGAAGGGGGCCAGGTCGGTGAAGCGGCTGTCGGACTGCACGCCGCTCAGCAGGGTGAAGGTGCCGCCGTCGCTCATGCCCGTCAGCAACAGGCGCGAGGTATCCACCGGCCAGCGTTGCGACACGAAATCGACGATGCGGTGCAGGTTCGGCGTGTCCACATCCTCGCCGGCCAGCGCCCAGGTGGGGCCGATGGAGGTGGGGGCGGCGACGATCAGCCCGCGGCTGCGGGCGGTGCGCACCCAGTGCCAGAGGAAGCTGCGGCCGTGCCCGCTGCCGCCATGCAGCGCCACCACCAGCGGGCGCGGCGCGTCGTCGCGCGTGTCCTCCGGCACGAACAGCGAGAAACCGCCGCGCTGGTCCTCGGTGTTCTCCGCATGCAGCACGCCGCGGTTCGGCTTGCCCATGCCCTGGGCGAGGTCGGCCTTCAGCGCCGCGTCCTCCCGCGCCTCGGGGTCGAGGAAGAACAGGCTCACCTGGGGGATGATGCGGGCCAGCGGGAACAGCGCCTCCTGCGCGCGGGCCTCGCTGCGCAGCGCCC
The DNA here is from genome assembly GCA_947458025.1 of Rhodospirillales bacterium. Taxonomy (GTDB): domain Bacteria; phylum Pseudomonadota; class Alphaproteobacteria; order Acetobacterales; family Acetobacteraceae; genus CAMDGX01. The sequence goes on from CANHCJ010000018.1 coordinate 11,156, forward strand.
GGTAGGCGCGGCGGATGTCGTTGCCGGCGGCGGCCAGGTGCAGCGCGCCCCAGGCCTCCAGCGTGGCATCCGCGGCCTTCTCCACCTGGGTGCGGAAGGCGGTGAGCTGCTCTGGCCAGTCGGCGCGGCGGAACTGCTCGATGGCGACGGTGAGGCCGCCATCAGGCTTGCCGACGGCCTCCAGCACGGCGTCGATCTCGCCGGGATGGATGTGGCGGGCGACGAAGCCGAGGGGGGCGAGGGCGCCCATCAGCGAGTCGAGCGTTTGCGCGATGGTTTGTTCGAGGTCGGACATCAGGAAGCAAGGATTCTTCTTTTTGTGAACAAAAGGAAGCAAAAAAACTTTATCCCTTTAGCCACGGCGTGTCCCTCGGGTGCAAAGTCGGAAAAGTTTTTTGGTTCTTTTTTTCAAAAAAGAACCGCTTACTTGAGTTCCAGCCGCCCCGCCGCCACCCAAGCCCGATAATCCGCCATCGTCCGCTCGCTGGCCGGGTAGAACCCCGCGATCGGCTCCCCGAGCTCCACGCGGCGCTTGATGTAGGCTTCCACCTGTTCCTGCTCCAGGCCGGAGACCGCGACCTTGTCGGCGAGGTGGCGGGGGATCACCACCACGCCGTCCTCGTCGCCCACCACGATGTCGCCGGGAAACACCAGGGTTCCGCCGCAGGAGATGGTTTCGTTGACGCCGATGGCCAGCGTGCTGGCGGTGTGGGGCGGGGGCGTGAAGACGCGGGCGTGGACGGGCAGGTCCATGGCCATCAGCGGCCCGGCGTCGCGCATGGCGCCATCCGTCACCAGGCCGGCGATGCCGCGGTAGATCATGCGCGCGGCCAGGATGTCGCCCACCGCGCCGCCGGTGATGTTGCCGCCGGTGTCGATCATGATGACGGAGCCGGGGGCGGAGTCCTCGATGGCGCGGCGGGTGGGGTTCTCGTCGGCGGCCATGTTGGCCATGGATTTCTCCAGGTCCTCGCGCAGCGGGCCGTAGCGCAGGGTGACGGCAGGGCCGACAAACTTGGATTTCGCCGGGTTGAGCGGGCGGATATCGAGCGGCGAGCGGGTGCGCAGCCCGGCGACCTTGAGGAGCTGGGAGGTGAGGGTGGCGGTGCTGACCTGGCGCAGCAGCTCCAGGGTCTCGGGGGCCAGGGGTGTCATGGATGTTTCCTCGCCGTTGGTTGCGCGAAGTCTAGCAGCCGCGCGGGCGATGGTGCCAACATGGGGCATCATCTGGGAGGAACCCGCCATGGCTGCCGATCCGAACCGCGTCATCATCTCCGGGGAGAACCCGTTCATCCGCCTCAGCGAGGTGGATGATGGGGCGAACTTCACCACCAATGCCAGCTTCTGGCGCGTGCTGTTCTCGCCCGGCGGCCCCGGCCATGTGCTGTTCCTCAAGAGCGAGCTGACCGGCGGGGCGTGGAAGATCTACACCGACAACATCGGCATGACGCGCTGGATGCAGGGCAGCGTGCAGGGCATGCTGAACGCGGAGCTGAAGGACACCAGCCTGCCGGTGTTCGATGCCGAGTTCAGCCGCAGCGGCGACATGCGCGACGCCTGGACGGAGCGGCTGACCAGCTTCAACGAGGAGATCGTGCTGACCTGGTACCAGCCCGGGGAGCCGATGCTGTTCCACAACAACCCGAATTCGGACCCCACGCGCTACCTGGGCCTGTGCACGCTGTTCGTGCCCTGCGGCGGCGCGCAGCTGACGGTGAACGGGGTGGCGGCAAAGGGCCGGGCCTGGCCGCGGGAGCGCGAGGGGCGGCCGTTCAGCACCTGCTCGCTGGCGTTCGCCGAAAGCTGGACCGAAGCGCGCTGATGCAGGAAGCGACCTCCCCCAGCGCGCTGCGGGTGCAGGCGGTGCTGGGGGAGGGGTTTCGGGTGCTGGAGTTTCCGGCCAGCACCCGCACCGCGGCGGAGGCGGCCGAGGCGATCGGCTGCACGGTGGGACAGATCGCGAAGTCCATCCTGTTCCGCGCCGAAGGCGGGCGCCCGGTGCTGGTGGTGGCGTGCGGCACCAACCGGGTGGACGAGCGCAAGGTGGCCGCACTTCTGGGCGAGAAGATCGGCCGGGCGGATGCCGAGTTCGTGCGCGCCGCAACCGGCTATGCGATCGGCGGCGTGCCGCCGGTGGGCCACGCGACGCCGCCCGCGGTGCTGCTGGACCGGGACCTCACGCAGTTCGAGACGATCTGGGCCGCGGCCGGGACACCGAACGCGGTATTCCGCCTGACGCCCGCGGAGCTGGCACGGCTCACGGGGGCCGGCTTCAGCGACGTGGCAAAGACCTAACGAAGCGCCCGCCCCCCTGGCACGTACGCAAACGGGAAAAGTCTTTTTTGCTTCTTTTTTCTTCAGAAAAAAGAAGACCCTTACTTCCTCATCCGATCCACTTCATCCGAAGCCCACCGCCGGCGCGCCTCCGCGGCGATATGCTTGTCCACCACGGTGATGCCGATGGGCGCCAGGCTCATGCCCGCCAGCTTGATGTGCTGCCAGGCGAAGGGAATGCCGATGATGGTGATGGCGCAGGCCACCGCCGAGGCCAGGTGGCCAAGGGCCAGCCAGATGCCGAGCAGCAGGAACCAGACGATGTTGCCGAGCAGGCCGAGTGGCCCGGTGCCGAGGTCGTCACGGCCGGTCAGGGTGGCGCGCGAGATCGCCTCGCGGCCGAAGGGCCATAGCGAGAAGCCGGCGATGGCGAAGCAGGCCCGCGCCCAGGGCAGGCCGATGATGGTGATGGCGGCGAGCACGCCCGCGAGGCACCAGAGCACCGCCATCAGCAGTCCGCCGAAGACCACCCAGACGATGTTCAGGATCAGGGCCATGCGCGACGCCTAGAGCGTGATCGTCGGAGGCGGAATCGCCGGAGACGTGAATCACGCGATCAAACAAGCAGCGGGACCGAGGTCCGCGCTGCCTTCAGCGCGGATCATGGTCTAGCTGTCGGCAGCGGGATAGCGCGGCATGCGGCGGGCGTGCAAGGTCAGGATGGTCTCGGCGGGGCTGGGGGGCAGGGGCGGCAGCAGGGCGCTGCCGCTGGTCCAGCGCCAGGTGCGGCTGGCATTGCGCTCCACGGGGTGGATGCCTTCGAGGAAGCCGGGGTCGTCCGGCGCGATGCGGTGCAGCAGGTCGCCGCCTTGGATGTGCAGCTCGATGCCCAGCAGGCAGAGGCCGAGCAGGCGGGTGTCCTGGCTGCCGTTCAGCACGGCCGGGGAGACGGCGCGCGAGACCAGGCGCAGGCGCTGGGTGCCGGGGGGGATGCGGAACAGCCAGGTCTCCGCCTCCGCGGCGAAGGGGGCGATGGCGAGGTCGCCGGCCATGAGGTGGATGCCGGGGTCCTCGGTGAAGCTGTTGCTGCAGGCGGCGGTGGCGGGCGTGGGCACGCGCCCGGCCCGGCACAGCGGGTGCACGGCGCGGAAATGCTCCGGCGCGACGAGGTTGAGCAGCGCGGCGCGGTGCTGGTCGAAGAAGGCGTAGCGCTGGGCGTCGTCGTCCACCGCGGCGGCCCAATCGAGCGCCAGGCGCTCGGGCGGGCGCCGGTTGCGCCAGGGGGCGGGCACGGCGGCGGCCGTGTTGAACACCACGCCGCAGCCGTAATCGGCATCCACGGTGCAGTGGCCGGCGGCGTGGCCGCCCAGCAGGAAATCGACATAGGCCTGGTAGGTGACGCCGCACCAGCTGCCCTGCTGGAACTGCGGCTGCACGATGCTGGGGTCGGTGGGATTGCAGTCGTGCACCACCATGACGCCGTGCGGCGCCAGCAGGCACAGCGCGCCGAGCAGATCGAGGCGCGAGGCGCGGTAGGTGTGGTGCGGGTCCACAAAAATGATGTCGTAGCGCTCGGCGGCCGGCAGGCTGGCGTGCAGCTCGGCCACCAGCGCGTGGGAGGTATCGGCCTCCGTCCGGCGCGTCACCTCGAAGCCGTCGTCGTGGCCGGGGGGGCAGCGGTACATCAGGCGATGGCAGGCATCGAAGTTCGCGGGATCGACGTACTGGAACTTCAGGCCCGTGGTGGAGGTGCAGATCTCCAGGTAGCGGCGCAGCCCGAACTCGCGGGCGAGGCCGTTGACGATGTCGTATTTCTCCATGGCATTCCCTGGCACGCTGGCGAGGGCGCAGGGTTGCGCCGGGCCGATGACCGGGGCGTTAACGATTGGCGCCGGCGGGCCCGAAACGAAAACGCGGCCCCGTGGGCCGCGCGTTCACTGCGAAGGGAAATGGCGCACCCGGAAGGACTCGAACCTCCAACCCCCAGATTCGTAGTCTGGTGCTCTATCCAATTGAGCTACGGGTGCAGCAGCAGAGGGGCGCCGTATAGCCGTGCCGGCGCGCCCCGGCAAGACGGTAAATGCAGGTCAGATCGTCACGAGGCGAGCTTGTCGAGTTCGCGCACCACGGCCTCGCCCATCACGCTGGTGGAGACCTTGGCGCAGCCCGGCGCCATCACGTCGGCGGTGCGCAGGCCAGAGGCGAGCACGTTGGTGCAGGCGCGCTCGATGATCGCCGCGTCCTCGTCCATGCCGAAGGAATAGCGCAGCAGCATGGCGAAGCTGAGCATCTGCGCCATGGGGTTGGCGATGCCCTTGCCGGCGATGTCCGGCGCGCTGCCGTGGATCGGCTCGTACAGCGCATGGCGGCGGCCGTCGCCCTGCACGGCGCCCAGCGTGGCCGAGGGCAGCATGCCGAGCGAGCCGGTGAGCATGGAGGCGAGGTCGGACAGGATGTCGCCGAACAGGTTGCCGGTGACGATCACGTCGAACTGGCGCGGGTTGCGCACCAGCTGCATGGCGCAGTTGTCGGCATACATGTGCGACAGCTCGACATCGGGATACTCCGCCTTGCCGAGCGCGGTGACGGTCTGGCGCCAGAGCAGGCCGGATTCCATCACGTTGGCCTTCTCGACGGAGCAGAGGCGGTTCTGCCGCTTGCGCGCCAGCTCGAAGGCCACGCGGGCGACGCGCTCGATCTCGGGCGTGGTGTAGACCTCGGTGTTGATGCCGCGCTTGGTGCCGTCCGGCAGGGTTTCCACGCCGCGCGGCTCACCGAAATAGATGCCGCCGGTACTCTCGCGCACGATCATGATGTCCAGCCCCTTCACCACCTCGGGGCGCAGGGTGGAGGCATCGACCAGCGGATCCAGCACGGTCGCCGGGCGCAGGTTGGCGAACAGGCCCAGCTCCTTGCGCAGCGTCAGGATCGAAAGCTCCGGCCGCTTGTCGAAGCCCAGCGTGTCCCACTTCGGCCCGCCGACGGAGCCGAACAGCACCGCATCGGCCTCCTTCGCGCGCTCCACCGTCTGCGGGCGGATGGCGATGCCGTGGGCATCGATGCAGGCACCGCCGACCAGGTCCTCGGCGATGTCGAACACGGCGCGGCGGCGGCGGGCCATCCAGTCGATGACATGGCCGACCTCGCGCATCACCTCGGGGCCGATGCCGTCGCCGGGAAGGACGAGAAGCTTCTTGTTCGAGGCCATGGCGCGGGACTTTCCAGGAAGGGTAGGAAGAGTCTTCTTTTTTCTGAAGAAAAAAGAAGCAAAAAAGACTTTACCCCTTTGCGCCGGGGCTAGCCACGGCGCAAAGGGATAAAAGTTTTTTGGTTCTTTTTTTCAAAAAAGAACATGGTTGCTGTCTTAAACCGAAATCCCCGGCATCCAGGACTTCTCGGCCTTCTGCTTCGATTCGTAGCTGTCGATCGAGGGCGCGTGCTGCAGCGTCTGGCCGATATCGTCCAGCCCGTTCAGCAGCAGGTGCTTGCGGAACGAGTCGATCTCGAAGCGGATCTTCTCGCCGTTCGGGCGCACCACCACCTGCTCGGCGAGGTCCACCGTCAGGCGCGCGTTGTCGCCCTGCTTGGCGTCTTCCATCAGCTGGTCGCAGATCTCGCGCGGCAGGCGGATCGGCAGGATGCCGTTCTTGAAGGTGTTGTTGTGGAAGATGTCGGCGAAATCCGGCGCGATCACGCAGCGGATGCCGAAATCCAGCAGCGCCCAGGGGGCATGCTCGCGCGAGGAGCCGCAGCCGAAATTCTCGTGCGCGATCAGGATCTCCGCCTTGCGGTAGGGCCCCTGGTTCAGCACGAACTCCGGCCGTTCCTTGCCGTCGGCGTCGTAGCGCAGCGTGTCGAACAGGTGCACGCCCAGCCCGGTGCGCTTGATGGTCTTCAGGAAGCGGGCGGGGATGATCTTGTCGGTATCGACATTGGCCATCGGCAGCGGCGCGGCCACGCCGGTGAGCTTGGTGAACGCGTCCATCAGGCGAGCTCCCTCACATCGGCCAGGCGGCCGGTCACCGCGGCGGCGGCGGCCATGGCGGGCGAGACCAGGTGCGTGCGCCCGCCGGGGCCCTGCCGGCCCTCGAAGTTGCGGTTGCTGGTGCTGGCGCAGCGCTGGCCGGGCGTCAGCTTGTCGGGGTTCATGCCCAGGCACATGGAGCAGCCGGGCTCGCGCCATTCGAAGCCGGCATCGATCAGGATGCGGTCGATCCCCTCCGCCTCGGCAAGCTGCTTCACGATGCCGCTGCCGGGCACGATCATGGCGCGCACGCCCGGCGCCACGCGGCGGCCCTTGGCCACGGCGGCGGCGGCGCGGATGTCCTCGATGCGGCCATTGGTGCAGGAGCCGATGAACACGACATCGATCTTGAGGTCGGTCATCTTCTGGCCCGGCGTGAGGCCCATGTATTCCACCATGCGGGCCAGCTGGGCGCGCTTGGCCTCGTCGGCCACGTCGGCGGGGTTCGGCACGGTGCCGGTCACGGGCACCACGGCTTCCGGGTTGGTGCCCCAGGTGACCATCGGCGCGATCGCCGCCGCATCCAGCTCCACCACCGTGTCGTAGTGCGCGCCGGGGTCGGCCGGCAGGGTGCGCCACCAGGCGATCGCTCGGTCCAGCGCCTCGCCCTTGGGCGCGAAGGGCTTGCCGCGCACGTACTCGAAGGTGGTCTCGTCCGGCGCGATCATGCCGGCGCGCGCACCCGCCTCGATCGACATGTTGCACACGGTCATGCGCCCGGCCATGTCCAGCGCGCGGATGGCCGAGCCGGCGAACTCGATCACATGCCCGGTCCCGCCGGCGGTGCCGATCTTGCCGATGATCGCCAGCACGATGTCCTTCGCCGTGCAGCCGGCACCCAGCGTGCCTTCCACCCGCACCAGCATGTTCTTCGCCGGCTTCTGCAGCAGCGTCTGGGTGGCGAGCACGTGCTCCACCTCCGAGGTGCCGATGCCGAAGGCCAGCGAGCCCATCGCGCCATGGGTGGAGGTGTGGCTGTCGCCGCACACGATCGTCATGCCCGGCAGCGAGATGCCCTGCTCCGGCCCGATGATGTGGACGATGCCCTGCTCCGGCGAGAGGATGGGGAAGTAGGGAACGCCGAACTCCGCCACGTTGCGCTCCAGGGTTTCCACCTGGATGCGGCTGTCCTCCTCCTGGATGCCGTTGGCACGGCCCATGGTGGGGATGTTGTGGTCGGCCACCGCGATGGTCGCATCCGGCCGGCGCACCTTGCGGCCAGCCATGCGCAGCCCCTCGAAGGCCTGCGGGCTCGTCACCTCATGCACCAGGTGCCGGTCGATGTAGAGCACGCAGGTGCCGTCCGGAAGCTGCTCGACAACGTGGGCATCCCACACCTTGTCGAACAGCGTGCGCGGCTTGGTCTCGGCCATTGTCTTCCCCCCCCTCGGCGGCTGGGCGTTACTCGGCGGCGGCCGGCTCGCCGGTGCTCGGCACCACCACGTCGCGGGCGCGCTCGGCGATGCGGGCAGACTTGCCGCTGCGGCCACGCAGGTAATACAGCTTCGCGCGGCGCACATCGCCGCGGCGCACCACCGCGATCTCGGCGATCGTCGGCGCATACAGCGGGAACACGCGCTCCACGCCCTCGCCGTAGCTGATCTTGCGCACGGTGAAGTTGCTGTTCAGGCCCTTGTTCGAGCGCGCGATGCACACGCCCTCGAAGTTCTGGGTGCGGGTGCGCTCGCCTTCCACCACCTTCACCGCCACGCGCAGCGTGTCGCCGGGGATGAACTCCGGCACCGGGCGGGCGGCGGTGAGGCGGGCGATTTCCTCGGCCTCGTACTGCTGGATGATGTTCATGGGTTGATCCTTTCGTCCGTTTCTCTAGGGCGCTGTAGGGCGCGAAGCAACGCCCGCGCGCGCCGATTGATAACTGGCCCAGAGGTCGGGCCTGCGTTCGCGTGTGATCCGCTCCGCCTCCGCCCGGCGCCAGGCGGCGACAGCGGCGTGATGGCCCGAGAGCAGCACCTCGGGCACCGCGCGGCCCTGCCATTCGGCGGGGCGGGTGTAGTGCGGGTATTCCAGCAGCCCGGCATAGGCGCCGGGCGAAAAGCTTTCCTCCGTGCCGCTGTCGGCCGCGCCCATCACGCCGGGCAGCAGCCGCACGCAGGCATCCAGCAGCACCAGCGCCGCCGGCTCGCCGCCGGACAGCACGTAGTCGCCGATGCTGATCTCCTCCAGCCCGCGCGCCTCGATCACGCGCTCGTCGACCCCCTCGAACCGACCGCACAGCAGCACCACGCCAGGCCCGGCGGCCAGCGAGCGCACGCGCGCCTGGGCCAGCTTCCGGCCGCGCGGCGTGAGGTAGATCACCGGCCGGCCATCGGCCACCGGCGCCAGTGCCGCATCCACGATATCCGGCCGCATCACCATGCCGGCGCCACCGCCGAAGGGCGTGTCGTCCACCTTGCGGTGCCGGTCGGTGGCAACGTCGCGGATATCCCGCGCCTCCAGCGCCCAGGCGCCGCGCTCCAGGCCCCGGCCGGCCAGGGACTGGCCAAGCGGCCCCGGGAACATGCCGGGAAACAGCGTAAGAACGGTGGCGCGCCAACTCATTCGGCCGCCTCCCCATCCCTGGCTGCGTTGTCCGGCACGTCGATCTCCGCCGGCGGCACCACCGTCACGGTGCCCGCGTCGAGGTCCACCACCGGCACGCAGGCGCGGGTGAAGGGCACGATCAGCCGCCCGATCTCCAGCGAGGCCCCGGCGCCGTAGTCGTGCACCGTGTCCACGCGGCCCAGCTCCCGCCCCTCGGGCGAAACCGCCCGCAGCCCGATGAGATCGGCGAGATAGAACTCGTCCTCGTCCTCCGGCGGCGGCAGCCGGCTGCGGTCCACGTAAAGCCGGACATTGACCAGCGCCTGCGCGGCGGTGCGGTCGGCCAGCTTCACCTCGCGCCCCTCCACGTGTTCCGTCACGCGGGCCACGCCCTCGCTCGCCCAGGCGAGCGTGAACGTCCGGCCGCGATCGTCGCGGAACGGGCCGTATTCGGGCAGGTCCGCGGGGTCGGCGGTGTAGCTGTGCACATGCACCAGCCCCCGCACGCCATGCGGCCGCCCGATCACGCCCATCAGGATGCGTTGGTCAGCCAAGGGCTGCTCCGCTCAGCGATGCCTCAGCCCGCCGCGGCGGCGGCAGCGGCCTTCGCGCGCTCCTGCGCCTTCTTCTTCGGCGCGGACTGCACGGGCTGCTCGCGATACACCGGCATCTCGGCAATCCCGGCATGGCCGAGGAACTTCGCCACGCGGTCGGTCGGCAGCGCGCCCTGGCGCACCCAGTGCAGGATGCGCTCGCCCATCAGGCGCACGCGGTCCTCATGCTCGGCCGGCAGCATCGGGTTGTAGCTGCCCAGCTTCTCGATGAAGCGGCCATCGCGCGGCGAACGGCTGTCGGCCACCACGATGTGGTAGTACGGCCGCTTCTTGGCGCCGGCACGGGCGAGGCGAATCTTGAGGCCCATCAACTATCTCCAGGTAGAAGTTCGAGTGTAGGTGTCAGAACGGGCGCTTGCCCTGCGGCATCAGGGCGCCGAGCCCCTGCCGCATCAGGCCTTTCTGCCCAAGCTTGTTCATGCGCTTCATCATGGTCGTCATGTCGTCGAACTGCTTCAGCAGCTTGTTGACATCCTGCACCGTGACGCCGGAGCCGGACGCAATGCGCTTCTTGCGGCTCGCCTTGATCATGTCGGGGTTCTTCCGCTCGCCCGGCGTCATCGAGGAGATGATCGCCTGCTGGCGCTTCAGCATCTTCTGGTCGAGGTTGCTCTTGCCGCTCGCCTCCAGCGCCTGCTGGATCTTCCCGGCACCCGGCAGCATGCCGATGATCGACTGGATGCTGCCCATCTTGTTCAGCTGCTTCAGCTGGTTGGAGAAATCCTCGAGGTCGAAGGTCCCCTTCGCCATCTTCTTGGCGAGCTTCTCGGCCTCTTCCTCGTCGACGATCTCCGCCGCACGCTCCACCAGGCCCACCACGTCGCCCTGGCCCAGGATGCGGCCGGCCACGCGCTCCGGATGGAACTCCTCCAGCGCATCCAGCTTCTCGCCGGAGCCGGCGAACTTGATCGGCGCGCCCGTCACCGAACGCATCGAAAGCGCCGCACCGCCGCGGGCATCGCCGTCCATGCGGGTCAGCACGATGCCGGTGACACCCAGCGCCTCGTTGAACGCCTTGGCCGTGTTCACCGCGTCCTGGCCGGTCATCGCATCCACCACCAGCAGCGTGTCCGCCGGCTGGGTGGCGTCGCGGATGGCCTTCACCTCGGCCATCAACGCCTCGTCGATGGAAAGGCGGCCGGCGGTGTCCAAAATCACCACGTCGTACACTTCGCGCCGCCCGGTCTCCATGGCGCGCGCGGCAATCTCAAGCGGAGTCTGGCCGGGAATGATCGGCAGGCTGCCAACGCCCGCCTGCTTCGCCAGCGTCTCCAGCTGCAGCTGCGCGGCCGGGCGCTGCGTATCCAGGCTCGCCAGCAGCACCTTCTTGCGGTCGCGCTTCAGCAGCCGCAGCGCCAGCTTGCCCGAGGTGGTCGTCTTGCCGGAGCCCTGCAGGCCCACCATCAGCACCGGCACCGGCGGCGTGGCCGCTAGGTTCAACGGCACCACGCCGGCCCCGCCCAGCGACTCCACCAGCACGTCGTTGACGATCTTCACCACCTGCTGGCCAGGCGAGACGCTGTCGATCACCTCCTGGCCGACCGCACGCTCGCGCACCTTGGTGATAAAGTCCCGCACCACCGGCAAGGCAACGTCGGCATCCAGCAGGGCCAGGCGAACCTCGCGCAGCGCCTCCAGCACGTCGGTCTCCGACAGCCGGCCGCGCGTGCGCAGCCGGTCGAACACCCCCGTCAACTTGCCGGTCAACGCCTCGAACAAGGCCGAAACCCCTCTCAACAGACTACGCGCCGCTGCGCGAACCCTCGCGGAGCGGCGGTGTGGACGCGCAGCCTATGCGCCGGCCACCGCCCCCCTGTCAACCGCGAAGGCCGCAGGGGAGGGAGGAAGGGAAGCAAGGCCAGGGGCTTTGCCCCTGGACCCCACTGGGGCCTCAGGCCCCAGACCCCATCCCTTTGCCCAGAAGAAACCCCCTCCCCCCGTTCTTGGACGGGGGGGGTACGGAGGGGGGCGTCGCCAACAAG
>CANHCJ010000019.1 GCA_947458025.1 Rhodospirillales bacterium
GCTCTCGGTTTCGGAACAGGCGCTGCTTGAGGCGCCGGTGGCGCTGCGCGAGGCCGGCGGCCCGGCGACCACCGCCTCTGCCGCCACCGGGCTGGCCGGGGCCTTCGCGGCGCGGCACATGCTCGACGCAGCGTCGCGGGTGCTGGTGGTGCTCAGCGAAGCGGCGGTGCCTGGGGGGTAAGCCCCGGCGGCGCCGCACCAAACGGGGAAAGTCTTTTTTGCTTCTTTTTTCTTCAGAAAAAAGAAGACCCTTCCTACCCTTTCTTCACCCGCGCATCCCCCGCCTCCGCCACGAACACCCCCTTGTCCACCACCGGCGCCCCGGGGCGGGAGACATGGTCCAGCCCGCGGAACGTCGCCGTCATCCGCTCGGGCGTGATCTCGTGCACCGTGTAGCCGCGGCGGTTGTTGAAGAAGGCGATATGCGGGTTGCGCGCCAGCACGCGCGCGGTGCTCGGCAGCACCTCCGAACCGTCGCCGTCGGACGAGATCGAGGTGGCGACGAACTCGCTGGCCACGGCGGGGCTGGCGGGGTCGTCCGGCACCAGGTGCACGGTGCCGGCCCAGGCGTTGTGAACGTCGCCGGTGAGGATGGCGACGTTGCGCACGCCGGCCTGGCGGATGTGCCGCGTGAGGCGGTCGCGCGCGGCGGGGTAGGCGTCCCACTTGTCCATCGAGACGGAGAGGCCGTTGGCCGCCCAGTTGCGGCGCATCACCGGCACCTGCTGGGACAGCACCTTCCAGGCGGCGTCGGTGTGCGCCAGGCGGTCGAGCAGCCAGCGTTCCTGGGCGGGGCCGAGCACCTGGGCGTTCGGGTTGTCCACCTCGGCGCAGGGCGGGCCGGTGATGTCGCCGCAGGGCTGGTCGTCGCGGAAGCTGCGCGTGTCCAGGATGGCGATCTCGGCCAGCGTGCCCCAGCGCAGGGCGCGCCAGGCGGTGATGCCTGGGCCGGCGGGAAGCTGGGCGCGGCGCAGCGGCATTGCCTCGTACCAGGCCTGGAAGGCGATCTGCTTGCGCAGGGCGAAGATCTCGGGCGGCACCGCGACGGGGCGGCGGGCGGAGCCGTCCTCCTCCGAGATGCCGCCGGCCCAGTTGTTGTCCACCTCGTGGTCGTCGAAGGACATGGCGAAGGGGTGGGCCTGGTGGGCGGCCTGCAGGTCGGCATCGCCGCGGTACTGGGCGTAGCGGTTGCGGTAGTCCTCCAGCGAGTAGGTCTCCTCGCCGTGGTGCTCGCGCACATGCGGCACGGCGCGCGGGGCGCCGCCATGGCCGCGCGATTCGTAGATGTAGTCGCCGTAGTGGCACACGAGGTCGATGCTTTCGGCCGCGATGTGGCGCCAGGCGGTGAAGTGCCCGGTCTCCCACAGCTGGCAGCCGGCGGAGACGAGGCGCAGCGCGGTGGGGGCGGCGCCTGGGGCGGGGGCGGTGCGGGTGCGGCCGACGGGGCTGGCCTCGCGCCCGGCGCGGAAGCGGTAGTAGTAGGTGCGGGCCGGCTCCAGCCCGGTGGCCTCCACATGCACGGCATGGCCCAGCTCCGGCCGGGCCAGCGCGGTGCCCTTCTGCACCACCTGGCGCATGCCCTCGTCGGCCGCGATTTCCCACTGCACCTCCACGGCCACGTGCGGCATGCCGCCGCCGGACAGCGGCTCCGGGCACAGGCGGGTCCAGAGCACCACCCCATCGGGCAACGGGTCACCGGAGGCCACGCCCATGCGGAAGGGATAGGCGCGGAACACCGGCTGGGCGATGGCGTGGCGCGCGGGGGCGGGCAGCACGGCCGCCAGCGCGGCGGCGGCGGTGGCGCCACGCAGCAGGCCGCGGCGGGAGAGGTCGAGGATGTGGCGGGTGGTGCTGTCCATGGGCGGGAGTATGCCATGGACGGCAGGAGAAGGAAGGAAGCGGTTCTTTTTTGGAAAAAAGAACCAAAAAACTTTTGTCCATTTGTGCCCGGGCCTTCATCCAGCAAACGGGGAAAGTCTTTTTGCTTCTTTTTCTTCAGAAAAAGAAGACTCTTGCTTCAATCCGGCAGGTCGAACCGCACCGAAACAGGGCAATGGTCCGAGAGCCTGGCGCGCCATTCCTGGCCCTGCTCGCGATAGACCTGCACGCGCAGCGTATCCGTGCGCATCCAGCCGCGCGCCGCGCCGCCGGCGACGATGTGGCTGATGAAGCCGCCGCCGCCCCAGCACGGGGAGGAGCGGCCTTCGGTGGCGCGGGTGAGCGGGCCGGTGCTTTGCAGCCCGGCCCAGAAGCCGGCGGGCCCGCGCTCCCCGCGGCCTTCCAGCCAGCGGTTGAAGTCGCCGAGCAGGACGAAGGGCACGCCCTCCCGCCGGCGTTCGGCGATCCAGCCTTGCAGGGCGGCGAGCTGGAGCGAGAGCTGGTCGCATTGCTGGCGGTTGGAGCGGTCCAGCGGGTCTTCCCGGCAGCCGGACTTGAGGTGGACGTTGAGCAGGCGCAGGCGCCCGCCCGGCATCTCCACCGTGATGTCCGCCCCGGCGCGCAGCGGGTTGGGGGCGCCGGGGGTGACGTTGAGGGAGGCGAGGTCGGGGTTGGCGGTGAAGCGCAGCCCCTGGCGCACGGCGAAGCCCACGCGCTGCACCACGCGGTCGCGGGTGAAATGGGTGGCGTAGCGGGCGGGCGGGAAGACCAGGGCGGCGGCCTCCGGCCCGTCCACCTCCTGCAGGGCGACGATGTCGGCGGCCAGTTCCTCGGCGTAGCGGCGCAGCAGGGCGTGCGACTCCGGCCCCTTGGGGCGGACGTTCTGCGGCAGGGCGCGGTCGCCGGCCTGGCGCAGGGTGAGCCATTCGAGGTTCCAGGTGGCGACCTTCAGCTCCGCGGCGGCGGCGGAGAATGGGGCGGCGAGGAGAAGCAGAAGGAGAACGAGCGTGCGCATGGCGCCAAGGTGGCGGTGCGGCGGCGCGATTGCCAGCCCGCCCCTGATGGCCCCGCAGGGCGGCCCGGCGCCGGGGACTTACCTCGGCGCGTGAACCGATGGCATAGTGCGCCCAGGACCGGTTTCAAGCCGGCCGGCCACCCCACTGGGGGACCGGGGCGCGCGGTGCGGAATCCGCGGGCGCCGGCAAGGGATGGCCCGATATCCGCGCCCCGCAAGGGGCGACGTCCAGGGGAGTATCCGCGTCTTGCAGCCGACCGACATCACGAACCCCGACTACTTCCACAAGGTCGTGGACTGCCAGTGGGCCTGTCCGGCGCATACGCCGGTGCCCGAATACATCCGCCTGATCGCGGCCGGGCGCTACGACGACGCCTACATGATCAACTGGAAATCCAACGTCTTCCCGGGCGTGCTCGGCCGCACCTGCGACCGGCCGTGCGAGCCGGCCTGCCGGCGCGGGCGGGTGGAGGAGGAGCCGGTGGCGATCTGCCGCCTCAAGCGCGTCGCCGCCGACTACAAGACGGATGCGATCCTGGAGCGGGTACGGCTGGGCCGGGCGCCCAGCAACGGCAAGCGCATCGCCTGCGTGGGCGCCGGGCCCGCGAGCCTGACGGTGGCGCGCGACCTCGCCCCCTCGGGCTACGAGGTGGTGGTGTACGACAGCGCGCCGAAGGGCGGCGGGTTCATCCGCAGCCAGATCCCGGCCTTCCGACTGCCGGAGCGGGTGATCGACGAGGAGATCTCCTTCATCACCGAGCTGGGCGTGGAGACGCGCTACAACACCTGGGTGCCGAGCCTGAAGGGGCTGCTGGACGAGGGCTACGACGCGGTGTTCGTCGGCTCCGGCGCGCCGCGCGGGCGTGACCTCGATGTTCCCGGCCGGCAGGAGGCCGCGGCCAACATCCATATCGGCATCGACTGGCTGAGCAGCGTCTCCTTCGGGCACATCAAGAGCATCGGCAAGCGCGTGATCGTGCTCGGCGGCGGCAACACGGCGATGGATTGCTGCCGCTCCGCCCGCCGCCTGGGCGGCGAGGACGTGAAGGTGGTGGTGCGCTCCGGCTTCGAGGAGATGAAGGCGTCCCCGTGGGAGAAGGAGGACGCGATGAACGAGGACATCCCGATCCTCAACTTCATGGTGCCCAAGACCGTGGAGCACGAGGGCGGCAAGATCCGCGGCATGACCTTCGAGAAGGTGAAGGCCGTGTACGACGAGAAGGGCCGCCGCAACCTGGTGCCCACCGGCGAGCCGGACGAGTTCATCCCGTGCGACGACGTGCTGGTGGCGATCGGGCAGGAGAATTCCTTCCCGTGGATCGAGCGCGACATCGGCATCGAGTTCGACCGCTGGGGCCTGGCTAAGGTTGATGAAGTCACCTTCCAGTCCACCAATCCGCGCGTGTTCTTCGGCGGCGATGCGGCGTTCGGGCCCAAGAACATCATCTGGGCGGTGGCGCACGGCCACCAGGCGGCGATCAGCATCGACAAGTTCTGCCGCGGCGAGGACCTGAAGGACCGCCCGGCGCCCGATACCACGCTGGTGTCCCAGAAGATGGGCATCCACGAGTGGAGCTACGACAACGATATCCGCATCGACCTGCGCTACAAGGTGCCGCACCTGGAGAAGTCCAAGGCGCTTTCGAGCATCAAGGACGAGGTGGAGCTGGGCTTCGACCCCGAGCTGGCCTTCAAGGAGGCGCAGCGCTGCCTCAACTGCGACGTGCAGACGGTGTTCGAGCCGAAGCTGTGCATCGAGTGCGATGCCTGCGTGGACATCTGCCCGGTGGACAGCATCACCTTCACCGAGAACGGGCCGGAGGCGGAGCTGCGCACGCGGCTGACGGCGCCGGCGCATGACCTGACGCAGGACATCTACATCGCCGACGGGCTGAAGACCGGCCGCATCATGGCCAAGGACGAGGATGTCTGCCTGCACTGCGGCATGTGCGCCGAGCGCTGCCCCACCGGCGCGTGGGACATGCAGCGCTTCCTGCTCGACATGGCCCAGGTGACGCCGATCGCAACGGTGGCGAAGGAAGGAGTGCCGGCATGAGCCCGCAGGATGCGGCCCAGCCCCTGATGGGCAGCACGGTTCCGCCGATCCAGGCGGTGAACGACTTCGTGGTGAAGTTCGCCAACGTGAACGGCTCCGGCTCGGCCTCCGCCAACCAGCTGTTTGCCAAGGCGATCCTGCGCATGGGCATCCCGGTGACCCCGCGCAACATCTTCCCCAGCAACATCCAGGGCCTGCCGACCTGGTACGAGATGCGCATCTCGGACAAGGGCCACATGGGCGCGCGCGAGGGCGTGGACCTGATGGTGGCGATGAACCCGCAGACCTGGGACGAGGACGTGAAGTCCATCCGCCCCGGCGGCTACCTGTTCTACGACAACACCAAGCCGCTGCCTGCCTCCAAGTTCCGGGCTGATATCACCGTGGTGGGCATGCCGCTGACCAGCTTCACCAACGCGGCCTATGCGGTGCCGCGCGAGCGGCAGCTGTTCAAGAACATCATCTACGTGGGCGCGCTGTCGGCGCTGATCAACATCGACCCCAAGGTGATCGAGGACCTGCTGGCCGAGCAGTTCCGCGGGCGCGACAAGCTGATCGCGGCGAACCACAAGGCGCTGCACATGGGCCGCGACTACGCGCTGGCCCACCTGCCCTGCCCGCTGGGGCTGCAGCTTGCCGCCAGCGACAAGGTGGGCGACCGCATCTTCATCGACGGCAATGCGGCGGCCGCCCTCGGCGCGCTGTATGGCGGCGCCACGGTGTGCGCCTGGTATCCGATCACGCCCAGCTCCTCGCTGGCGGAGGCCTTCACGCGCTACTGCGAGCGGTATCGCAAGGACAAGGAAACCGGCAAGAAGCGCTATGCCATCGTGCAGGCGGAGGACGAGCTGGCCTCCATCGGCATGGTGATCGGCGCCGGCTGGAACGGCGCGCGCGCCTTCACCGCCACGTCCGGCCCCGGCATCAGCCTGATGAGCGAGTTCATCGGCCTGTCCTACTTCGCCGAGATCCCCGCGGTGATCTTCGACGTGCAGCGCAGCGGGCCGAGCACCGGCATGCCGACGCGCACGCAGCAATCCGACATCAAGATCTGCGCCTATGCCAGCCACGGCGACACCAAGCACCCGCTGCTGCTGCCGGAAGACCCGAACGAGTGCTTCCAGTTCGGCGCGCTTTCCATGGACCTCGCCGACCGGCTGCAAACCACGGTGTTCGTGGTGCTCGACCTTGAGATCGGCATGAACGAGCGCCTCACCGCGCCGCTGCAATGGGACGACAGCCGCAAGCTGGACCGCGGCAAGGTGATGACCTCCGATGAGTTGCAGGCCGGCAAGGTGTTCGGCCGCTACCTGGATGTGGACGGCGACGCGATCCCGTATCGCACCTATCCCGGCACGCATCCGACCAAGGGCGGCTACTTCACCCGCGGCACCTCGCGCGACGAGTTCGCGCGCTACACCGAGGCGGGCGATGCCTACCAGCGCAACATGGAGCGCCTGCTGAAGAAGTGGGACACGGCGAAAACGCTGATGCCCAAGGCGGTGCGCACCGATGCCGCGGCACCCACGAAGCTCGGCGTGATCTACTACGGCTCCACCAGCCCGGCGATCCCCGAGGCGCTGGAGCTGATCGCCGAGCAGACCGGCGCCAGCCTGAACCAGCTGCGCCTGCGCGCCTTCCCCTTCGGCCCCGAGGTGGAGGAATTCGTCGACGCGCACGACACCATCTTCGTGGTGGAGCAGAACCGCGACGCGCAGATGCGGATGCTGCTGATCAACGAGCTGGAGTGCAACCCGAAGAAGCTGGTGCGCGTGCTGCACTACAACGGCGCGCCGATCACCGCCGAGTTCATCGCCCGCGGCATCGCCGCGCACATCAATCCCACCCCCGTGCGGGAGGCCGCCGAATGACCTACCTTCCGAAGCCGAAGCTCGCCCATCCCGAGCTGCAGAAGAACGACCTCGGCTACACCCGGCGCGACTACGAGGGCTCGATCTCCACACTGTGCGCCGGCTGCGGGCATGATTCGATCTCGGCCGCCATCATCCGCGCCTGCTACGAGCTGAGCCTGCCGCCGCACCGCATCGCCAAGCTCTCGGGCATCGGCTGCTCGTCGAAGACGCCCACCTACTTCCTGGGCAACTCGCACGGCTTCAACTCGGTGCACGGGCGCATGCCCAGCGTGCTGACCGGTGCGAACCTGGCCAACCGGGAGCTGATCTATCTCGGCGTCTCCGGCGACGGAGACAGCGCCTCGATCGGCTTCGGGCAGTTCAGCCACTCCATCCGGCGCGGCGTGAACATGACCTACATCGTGGAGAACAACGGTGTGTACGGCCTGACCAAGGGCCAGTTCTCCGCCACCGCCGACCGCGGTGCGAAGAACAAGCGCGGCGTGGAGAACATGGACGAGGCCATCGACATGGTCGGCATCGCCATCCAGCTCGGCGCCACCTACGTCGCGCGCAGCTTCTCCGGCGACAAGAACCAGCTGGTGCCGCTGATCAAGGGCGCGCTGCAGCACAACGGCGCGGCCTTCATCGACACCATCTCGCCCTGCGTGATGTTCAACAACCACGAAGGCAGCACCAAGAGCTACGACTACGTGCGCGAGCACAACGAGGCGGTGAACTTCATGGACGTGGTCACCGGCCGCGAGGAGATCACGGTGGACTACGAGCCGGGCACCACCGAGATCGTGCGCCAGCACAATGGCGGCCTGCTGAAGCTGCGCAAGCTGGCCAACGACTACGACGTGACCGACCGCGTGGCGGCGATGAACTTCCTCGAGACCCGCAAGGCGCGCGGCGAGATCGTGACCGGCCTGCTCTATGTCGATCCCGATGCCGAGGACCTGCACGGCTACCTCGAGACCGCCGAGAAGCCGTTCAACGCCCTGACCGACGAGGAGCTGGTGCCTGGCGCGGCCGCGCTGGCCAAGCTGAACGCCTCGCTGCGCTAGCCAGGGTGAGGCAACGGGCGCGGGGCATGGCTCCCGCGCCCTCCCCTGCCCTTCCGGCGCCCGGCGCCACGGTCTAGCTTCCTCCGTCCATTCGGAGGAACCGCATCCATGCCCCTTACCGTCTTCGTCACCGGCGCCTCCGCCGGCTTCGGCGCCGCCATCGCCCGCCGCCTTGTGCAGCAGGGCCACCGCGTGATCGCCGCCGCCCGCCGCGCCGAGCGCCTGGCCGACCTCGCGAAGGAACTCGGCCCCAACCTGCTGCCCTTCCCGCTCGACGTGACCGACAGCGCCGCCGTCGCCGCCCTGCCGGGCTCGCTGCCCGCCGGCTGGCAGGAGGTGGACGTGCTGGTGAACAACGCGGGCCTGGCCCTCGGCCTGTCGCCGGCCTGGGAGGCCAAGCCGTCCGACTGGGACACGATGGTGGCCACGAACGTGACGGGCGTGCTGCACATGACGCGCGCGCTGCTGCCCGGGATGGTGGCGCGCAACCGCGGCCACGTGATCAACCTCGGCAGCACCGCCGGCATCTACCCCTACCCCGGCGGCCATGTGTACGGCGCCAGCAAGGCCTTCGTGACCCAGTTCAGCCTGAACCTGAAGGCGGACCTAGTGGGCACCGCCGTGCGGGTGACGGATATCGAGCCGGGCCTGGTGGGCGGCAGCGAGTTCAGCCAGGTGCGCTTCGGCGACCCCGCCCGCGCGGCGGCCGTGTACCAGGGCACCACGCCGCTCTCGCCCGGGGACATCGCCGAGGCCGTCTCCTGGGTGCTCGCCCAGCCGGCCCATGTGAACATCAACCGCATCGAGATGATGCCCATCTGCCAGGCGCCGGCGGCATTGGCCGTAAAGCGTTCCACCTAGGGTGTTCAAAACCTTCGTCAGCGTCACCCTGCCGCTGGCGGGGTTGAACTGGGTCAACCAGGCCGCCCGCGGCGTGATGGCGGTGATCGGGCCGGTGCTGGCGGTGGAGTACGGGCTCTCCGCCAGCGAGCTTGGCCTGCTCTCCTCCGTGCTGTTCCTGGCCTATTGCCTGTGGCAGCTGCCGATGGGCGTGCTGCTGGACGTGTACGGCCCGCGCCGGGTGCAGACCTGGATGGGCCTGCTGGCGGCGGCCGGCTGCGCGCTGTTTGCGGTGTCGGACGGGATCCTGGGCTTCATGGTGGCGCGCGCCATGATCGGCGTGGGCATCGCCGGCGGGCTGATGGCGGTGCTGAAGGCCAACAGCCAGTTCTTCGCCCGCGCCGAGGTGGCCGGCGTGACGGGGATCGCGATGTTCCTCGCCGCCTCCGGCAGCCTGCTCGCCACCGCGCCGGTGGAGGCGCTGCTGCCGCATATCGGCTGGCGCGGGGCGTTCTGGATCCTGGTGGCGATCACGCTGGCCGTCTCGCTGTGGATCTTCACCTCGGTGGCGGACAAGCCTGGCCAGCCCAGCCGCGGCTGGCGGGCGGAATGGGCGGTGGTGGTGGCGATCGGCAGCAGCGGCATCTTCTGGCGCCTCACGCCGTTGATTGCGCTGATGTCGATCTTCACCTTCACCTATCACGGCCTGTGGGCGGGCCCCTGGCTGCGCGACGTGGCGGGGCTGGACGGCCAGGCGCGGGCGCTGACGCTGTTCTGCTACGCGCTCGGCATGATGGCCGGCGGGCTGGTGATGGGCCAGCTCACCAGCCGGGTGCAGAAGCGCGGCCATTCGCCCATGCTGGTGCCGGCGGCCGCCGCGGTGCTGATGCTGCTGCTGCAGCTGGGCTTCGTGTTCGGGCCGAAGGATTTCCTGACCGTCACGGTGCTGTGGACCCTGCTGGCGCTGATCGCCGCGGCCGGCCCGCCGGGCTATGCGGTGATCGCGCAGTTCTTCCCGGTGGAGCAGATGGGCCGGGTTTCCACCGTGATCAACACGGTGGTGCTGGGCGGGGCGTTCCTGATGCAGTCCCTGATCGGGTGGATCCTCGACCTGTGGCCGCGCACTGCAAGCGGCGGGTGGGACCAGGCCGGGTATTTCTGGGCCATGCTGCTGTCGATGGCGATGCAGGTGGTGGCATTGCTGTGGGCGTGGCGCTTCCTGCAGCGAAGGGGCACGGCATGAACGGCAAGCAGATCCGCAAGCTGCTGGAACGCACGCGGCTGGTCGACGCAAGCGGCTTCCGCCTGCGCGACCACGACCCCGGCGACACCGCGCCGAAGGTGGTGCGGGAGGCGGAGGCCGAGGCGCTGCTGGCAGCCGGCGTGGCGCGGCTGTCGGAGCTGCAGACCCTGC
The DNA here is from genome assembly GCA_947458025.1 of Rhodospirillales bacterium. Lineage (GTDB taxonomy): Bacteria > Pseudomonadota > Alphaproteobacteria > Acetobacterales > Acetobacteraceae > CAMDGX01. Next base: position 10,127 of record CANHCJ010000019.1, read on the forward strand.
TCTATGCCGATGCGCGCTGGAGCCTGCTGTGCGTGTTCCAGGCGATGGACGCGGCGGGCAAGGACGGCACGATCAAGCACGTGATGTCCGGCGTGAACCCGCAGGGCGTGCAGGTGCATTCCTTCAAGGCGCCGAGCAGCGACGAGCTGGCGCACGACTTCCTCTGGCGGGTGCAGCGCGAGCTCCCGAAGCGCGGGCATATCGGCATCTTCAACCGCAGCCACTACGAGGAGGTGCTGGTCACCCGCGTGCACCCGGAGCTGCTGGAGCGGCAGAACCTGCCCGATGCGCTGCGCGGCAGGCATGTATGGCGCGACCGGCTGCGCGACATCGCCGCCTGGGAGGGCTACCTGGCGCGGCAGGGCACGGTGGTGCTGAAGTTCTTCCTGAACATCTCCCGCAACGAGCAGAAGCAGCGCTTCCTGGACCGCATCGACAACCCGGCCAAGCACTGGAAGTTCCGGCCCGAGGACGTGACCGAGCGCGGGCACTGGGATGCCTACATGGAGGCCTACGAGGCGGCGATCGCGGCCACCGCCACCCCGGAGGCACCGTGGTTCGTGGTGCCGGCGGACAGCAAGTGGTTCGCCCGTCTGGTGGTGGTCTCCGCCATGATCGACGCGCTGGAAAGGCTGCAGCTGGAGCCGCCGCGCGTGACCCCGCAGGACGAGGCGCGCATGATCGAGGCGCGGCGGCGGCTGGAAATGGAGAAGAACTGATGCGTATCCTCTCGGGCGCCCAGGTGGCGCAGCTGGTGGGCGTGGCCGACCTGATCGAGCCGATCGCCGCAGCCATGGTGGAGGTCTCGAAGGGCAACGTGGAGATGTCGCTGCGTTCCATGGTGAAGCTGCCGGGCAGCAACCACATGGGCATCATGGGCGGGCATCTCGGCACGCCCGCGGGGCACGGGGTGAAGGTGCTGAGCCTGTTCCCCGACAACCCGACATTCGGCCGCTCCAGCCATTCCGGGCTGTTCCTGCTGTTCGACGGTGTCACCGGCCTGCCCGTGCTGTGCATGGATGCGGCGGTGCTGACGGCGATCCGCACCGCCGCCTCCACCGCGGTCGCCTCGCGCGTGCTGGCGCGGAAGGATTCGAAGGTGCTGGCGATCCTGGGGCTGGGCGAGCAGGCGCACAGCCATATCGAAGCGATGCGCGCGGTGCACCCGATCGGGCGCATCGTCGCCTGGGGGCGCGACCGCGCCAAGCTGGAAGCCTTCGGGCAGGAGAACGGCGTGGAGATCGCGGCCACCGCCGCCGAGGCGGTGCGGGGGGCGGACATCATCGTGACGGCGACGCCGGCGAAGGAGCCGTTCCTCTCCCTGGCCATGCTCTCCCCCGGCCAGCACGTGAACGCCGTGGGCGCCAGCGTGGCGTTCATGCAGGAAATGACGCCGGATATCGTGCCCGGCACGCGCTTCATCACCGACTACCGGCCGAGCCTTGAGCCGCAGGCGGCCGAGGTGATCGCCGCGCGCAGGCAGGGGCTGATCGCCGCCGACCACGACATTCCGGAGATCGGCGAGGTCATCGCCGGCACCAGGCCCGGGCGGCGGAGCGACAGCGAGATCACGGTGTACCGCTCGCTCGGCATCTCGGCCCAGGATCTCGCGGCGGCGCATGCGATCCTGGCCAAGGCCGAGGCGGCGGGCCTCGGCACCGTGGTGGACATGACCTGACGCCGCGCTACTCTCCCGGCAGACGGAGGAGGAAACGCCATGGCCGCCTTTCGCGTGTTTGCCGCGGGGATGAAGCACGAGAGCCACAGCTTCTGCGCCCTGCCGGCCGATCTCGACCGGTTCAAGGCCGGCGGCGGCTACAAGCGCTGGGGCGAGATACCCGCCGCCTTCCGCGGCACCAACACCGAATGGGGTGCGATCTTCGACCTGGCGGGCAAGCACGGCTGGATCGTGATCCATCCGCTGGATGCCAACACCGCGCCGGCCGGGCCAGTGCCGGAGGAGACCTACGAGCATTTCGCCCATGTGATCCTCTCGGCCCTGCGCTCCGCCATGCCGGTGCAGGGCGTGTTCCTGACACTGCACGGCGCGATGGTGACGACGCACCTGCCGGACGCCGAGGGCGAGCTGGTGCGCCGCGTCCGCGGCGTGGTGGGGCCCTCGGTGCCCGTGGCCGTGACGCTCGATCTGCACGCCAATGCCGGGCCGGCGCTGGCGGAGTTCGCGGATATCGTCTCCTGCTACCGCACCACGCCGCATGTGGACATGCACGAGACGGCCTCGCGCGCGGGCGAGCTGCTGCAGGCGGCGATGCTGGGCACGGTGAAGCCGGTGGTGGCCTACGCCCAGCGGCCGATGATGAACGCGCTGGACCAGGGGCGCACCATCTCCGGCCACGGGCCGATGGTGGACATCCTGAAGCGGGCCGATGCGGAGCGGGCTTCGGACAACGCGCTGCTGGATATCGGCATCAACGCGGGGTTCGACTGGTCCGACAAGATCAACGTGGGGCCGAGCATCTTCGTGACCGCCAACGGCGACCGGGCCAAGGCGCAGGCGGCGGCCGAGCGGCTGATGGATTTCGCCTGGGAGACGCGGGACATCAAGACGATCCGGCTGCTGCCGATGGACGAGGCGATGGCGATCGCCCGCGCCCCCGCCGAAGGCCCAGGCCCGCTGCTGATCGGCGACTACACCGACTGCCCCGGCGGCGCCGGGGTGGGCGACGGAACCAACCTGCTGGCGGCGATGATCGCGAACGATCTGCAAGGCGCGGCCCTGGGCTCGATCGCCGATGGGGCGGCGGCGCAGGCCTGCATCGCCGCCGGGGTGGGCGCGACGGTGACGCTCGATCTCGGCGGCAAGTTCGACCCGGCGAATGGCGGCGGGCCGATCCGGGTGACCGGCGTGGTGAAGGCGGTCAGCGACGGTCGCGTCGTGCGCAAGGGGCCGTTCGCCACGGGTTCCGTCACCAACTACGGGCCCTCCGCCCTGTTGCAGGTGGGCGGCATCGCGGTGGTGGTGGCCACCCACCGGGTGCAGATCGACGACCGCGAGCAGTTCCGCATCTTCGGGCTGCAGCCGGAGACGATGAACATCCTGGCCTGCAAGGCGATGAACCACTTCCGCGCCGATTATGAGAAGATGGGGCGAAGGCTGATCTACGTGGAGTCCGGCGGGATCACGTCGTTTGATTGGAGCAAGTATCCGTATCGGAACATCCGCCGGCCGATCTGGCCTTTGGACGATCTGAAGTAAGCAAGGATTCTTCTTTTTCTGAAGAAAAAGAAGCAAAAAGACTTTCCCCTTTTGATGCGGCGAGACCCGCATCAAAAGGGGAAAAGTTTTTTGGTTCTTTTTTTCAAAGAAGAACCGCTTGCTTGAGAACTTCGTCGATCAACCCCTGGTCCTGAGGCGCCGCCAGCGGATCGCGCGGCGTGAGCCGATGCAGCAGGACCAGCTCCGCCAGGGCGCGCCGGTGCGAAAGCCCCGCCTGCTCCGCTTCCCAGGCCAGCGTGATGGCGGTGGTGGCGTGGTAGAGGCCGGAGGCGGCCTGGCGCGCGAGGGGTTCCTCCCCCTGCCCCGCCACGCGCTCGGCGAAGGCGGCGGCGCGGGCGAGCGCGGCCAGCAGGGCGGGGTCGGCGGTGCGGGATTGCAGGTGGGCGACCAGCGGCGGGAGTGAGCCTTCGCGGGTGATGGCGCGCATCACGTCCAGCGCCACGATGTTGCTGGTGCCTTCCCAGATCGAGCCGAGGTGGCTGTCGCGCAGCAGGCGCGCATCCGGCCATTCCTCGATGTAACCGCAGCCGCCGCGGACCTCCATGGCATCGCCGGTCACGCGGCGGGCATCGCGGCAGGCGCGGAACTTGATCAGCGGGGTGAGGATGCGGGCGAGCTTCGCGGCCGTGGGGTCGCCCTGGTCGGCACGGGCCAGGGCGTCTGCCGTGGTGAACATCATGCTGCGCGCCTGCTCGGTGGGAACCAGGAGCTTGGCGAGCTGGCGGCGCATCAGGGGCAGGTCGATCAGCGCGCGGCCGAAGGCGCGGCGGTGGCGGGCGATGTGCAGCGCCTCCGTGGTGGCGCGGCGCATCAGGCCGGCGGCGCGCATGCCGTTGGAGAGGCGGGAGTTGTTGATCATGTCCGCCATCTGCTTGAAGCCGCGGCCGCGCTCGCCGACCAGGTAGGCCTCCGCGCCTTCCAGACGGATCTCGCCGGAGGCCATGGAGCGGGTGCCGAGCTTGTCCTTGAGGCGCAGGATCCGATAGGCGTTGGCCGTGCCGTCGGCCCGGATCTTCGGCAGCAGGAACAGGCTGATGCCGCCCAGGCCCTGGGCCGGCTCGCTGCGGGCCAGCACCATGGCGAGGTCGGCATCGGGGTTGGAGCAGAACCACTTGTCGCCCCAGAGGCGCCACGTGGCTTCGTTGCTGGGTTCGGCGCGGGTGGCGGTGGCGGCGACGTCGGAGCCGGCGCCCTGCTCGGTCATGAACATCGCACCCTGGGCCAGCGTGTCGAAATCGAGGCTGGTGAGGCGGGCGAGGTAGCGTTCCACCAGCTCCGGCGCGCCGAACTTGCGCAGGGTGCGGGTGAGGCTGTCGGTCATCGAAACGGGGCAGCAGAGGCCGAACTCGGCCTGTACGAACAGGTAGGTGAGGGCGTATTTCGCCGCCGGCGGCATGGGCGCAGGCCAGCCGAGCACGCCGCCGCGGTGGGAGAGGGCGGCGAGGCCGAACTCCGAGTAGGCCAGGCGCTCCATGGCCACGTAGTCCGGGTGCTTCAGGATCTCGTTGGCGTCCTGCCCGGTGCGGCGGCGAACGGAGAGGGTGGGCGGGTTGCGGTCCGCGGAGGCGGCCAACTCGTCCAGCCTGCCGCCGGCCAGCGCCCCGAGGCGGTCGAAATGCGGGGCGAGGTGGGCGGCGAGATCGGGCGGCAAGTAGAGGCCGTGCAGCGCCGCGGCGTCGGGGTCGGCACGGTGGAGGTTGATGCCCCGCGCATCCGGAATCGGGGTTTCCCAGGCGGTTGCGTCCATGCTGCGGCCCTCCCTGCCGGGAGGCAGGCATGGGCGCAACCGCCCTGGGGTGTCAATGGATCAGGCGGCGGCGCGGCCGGCTTCGGCGAAGGCGAGGCCGACGCGGTCTGCCTGGACGTGACGGACCTCGACCTCGCGGGCGCGCTCGCCCGGCAGGGTGAGGGTGCCGCGCTGGCCCGGATGGCCGGCGAACGCGCCCGCCAGGCTCACGCCGCCCGCGCCGCGGTCCAGCAGGCGCAGGCGGGTGCTGGCGCCGCCGATGACGAGCACCGCCTCGCCATGGGCGGGCTCGCGCGCGGCGGCACGGCGATCCACCTCCGGGACCGAGGTGCGCAGGATGGCCCCCACCTCGTGGGTGATGCGCTCCGCGTTGCCGGAGAGGCGCTCGATCTCGCCCTGGGTGGCCGCGGCGCGGCTGCCGGCCTCGCGGGCATCGGCGGCAACGTCCGTGATGCGGTGGGTCACGTCGCGGGAGGACTGGGCGGCCTGGGCGATGGAGCGGGCGATCTCGCGGGTGGCGCTGTCCTGCTGCTGGACGGCCTCGGCGAGGGTGGTGGACAGGGTGTCCATGCGGGCGACCGAGGCGGCGATGCGACGGACGGTTTCCACCGCGGCCTGGGTGCGCTGGCGCACCGCATCGACCTGGCGGCCGATCTCCTCCGTGGCGCGGGCGGTCTGGGTGGCGAGCGTCTTGACCTCGCTGGCGACCACGGCGAAGCCCTTGCCGGCATCGCCGGCGCGCGCGGCCTCGATGGTGGCGTTCAGCGCCAGCAGGTTGGTCTTGCTGGCGATCTCCTGGATCAGGTTGGTCACGTCGCCGATGGCGCCGACGGCGGTGGAGAGGGAGAGGATGACCTGCTCGGTCTCCGAGCTGTCGGCCGAGGCGGTGCGGCCGACGCCGGCGGCTTCCTCGACCCGCTCGGTGATGCCCTGGATGGAGGCGGCAAGCTCCTCGGCGGCAGAGGCGACGGTTTCGGCGACCTTGAGCGACTCGGCGGCGGCGCTGTGGACGGCGCCGGTGTTGCCATCCACCCGGGCGGTGGCGGCGGCCATGGCGGCGGCCTCCTCCGCGAGGCGGCGGGACTGGGCGGTGATCTCGTTCATGGCCACCAGGGTCTGATTCTCCACGCGGTCGGCCATGCCGAGCAGGGCCTCGACCTGGGCGCGGCGGGCGGTTTCGCGCTCCTGTTCCTGGGCCTCGCGCAGGCGGGTGGCTTCCTCGCCCTGCTCGCGGAAGACGGCGACCGCGCCGGCCATGGCGCCGACCTCGTCGCGCCGGCCGGTGCCGGGGATGGCGGCCTGCTTCTCGCCGCGGGCCAGGCGCAGCATGGTCTCGGCGAGGTCCTGCAGCGGGCGGATGGCGCGCATGGAGAACCAGGCGGCGCCGATGCCCAGCGCCAGGGCGCCGGCGGCCAGCGCCAGCATCAGGGACTGGAAGCCCTCGGCGACGCTGCGCATCTAGGTGGCGATGGCGCCGTTCTTGGCTTCCTGCAGGTCGATGAACTGGTTGATGCGGGCCAGCCACTCCACGAAGGCGGGGCGGGCCTCCGCCATCAGCAGGGCCTGGGCGGCGGCGGCGTTGCCCTCGCGCTGCAGCGTCACCACGCGATCGACCAGCGGGTTGGTGCGGGCCTCGGTCTGCTTGATGGAGGCGAGGATCTCCTGCTCGCGGGTGGTCACCTCGGCGCCGGTGGCCATCAGGGCATCGAGCCGCCTGGCGCTGTCGGCATAGAACTCCGCGAGGCGGGCGATGTCGCGCAGGTCGGGCGAGGTGGCGGAGGCATCGGCGTTCAGCACCACGTCGCGCAGGCTGATGGCGCGGTCGTGGACGGAGCCGCGGAAATTGATGGCGAAGCGCTGCTTGGCGCTGTTGACGTCGTTCATGGTGGCGAGCGCGCCGGCGATGGCGTTGACGCGGTGGATGGCGAAGCCGGCGATGCCGAGCATGAGCACGATGAGGATGGTGAAGGCGGCGGCGAGGCGGGGCCGGATGACGGCGCGCGGGCGCGCGGCCGGGGCGGCGGATTCGGACATGGGGCGGCTCCAGCAGGCAGAAGGGAACCGCCGTATTGGGGCGCGGCCGTTAAGGGGTGATGAACGGAAAAATGTAGTTCCGCACTACGATTCATTCCGCCAGAGGGTCCGGCGTACGGGATCGGGGAGGATCGCCCGAGGGCGTCCGCCGGAGCCGGCCTCCGGGCGGTCACCTACTAGCGCCCGGCGGTGGCCAGAACGGCGCCGACGCCGATGAAGGTGGCGCCGGTGGCGCGGTTGAAGGCGCGGCCGTGGCGGGTGAGCCAGGGCGCGGCACGAACGGCGAGGCCGGCGAGGAGGATCTCGTAGGCGATCTCGACAACGAGGAAGGTGCCGCCGAGCAGGGCGAGCTGGGTGGCGTAGGCGGCCTCCGGGCGCATGAACTGCGGCAGGAAGGCGGCGTAGAACAGCAGCGCCTTGGGGTTGGAAAGGGCGACGAGCAGGCCATCGGTGAACAGGCGCGCGGGGTGGGCGGCGGGGTCAGCACCGGAAGCGGGCAGCGGTCCGGCCATGGCCGGGGCCGGGGCGCGCCAGAGCCGGATGCCGAGCCAGACCAAGTAGCCGGCGCCGACCCATTTCGCGGCCGTGAAGGCGGCCTCGGAGGCGGCCAGCAGCGCGCCCATGCCGGCCAGCGAGGCGGCGATCAGGATCAGGAAGCCGAGCGCGCCGCCCATGATGGTGGCGAGGGTGGGGCGCAGGCCGAAGCGGGCGCCGTGGGTGAGGGCCAGCAGCCCGTTCGGCCCCGGCGTAAGCGAGAGGCCGATGGCGGTGGCGAGCGTGAGAAGCCAGAGGTCGAGCGGCATGGGGCCAGGCGACGCGGGCGGACGCGTCAATGCGGCAGGGGCACGCCGGCAACCGGGATGCGGTTCGGGCCGGGGCGGCGGCGGGAGAGCATGGCCTGCATCTCCTCATGCCGCCCGGCCGCGACATAGGCGCGCAGCAGGGTGAAATCGACCAGGTCGGTCTGCGCGCGGCTGCCGCCGATGCGCTCGCGCTGGGCCACCACCGGGGCGAGGGCGGCGATGACGGCGGCGTAGTCCTGCTGGCGGAAGGCGGCGAAGGCCTGGGCCAGGGCGGGAAGCACGGCGGCTGCGGGGTAGCGGCCGCCCTGGGCCAGGGCCTCGATCTCGGCCATCCGGGCCGACAGCGCGGCATCGTCGCCGGCCGCGGCGTCGGCCAGGGCCATGTGCCAGTCGGCGAAAGCGGTGCCGGCGCGGGGGAACATGGCGCGGGCGAAATCGTGCAGCGCCTGCCAGCGGGCGGGGTCGGGCGGGGCGCCGGCGAGCTCGGCGCGCCAGAGGAACGCCGCGGCATCGCCGAGCTGGATCATCTTGTGGCCGCGATGGGCGCCGGGGGCGATGGCATCCCGATACAGCGCGTAGGCGGCCTCGGCATTGCCGGCGGCAAGCTCGGACAGGGCGAGGTGCCAGCTGAGATGGCCGGACAGGGCGCCCTCGATCGTGTAGCCGGGCAGCCAGGCGGCGAGGAAGCGGCGGGCGGCCTCGGTGTCGCCTTCCTCATAATGCAGGTGGGCGCGAGCATGGGCCATCCAGGGGCTGCGCGGCGTGAGGGACGCGGCCTTGTCCAGCCACGGGCGGGCCTGGGTGCCCTGGCCGTCCTCGATGAGGGCATGGGCGTGGTGGGCGGCGAACCAGCCATCTTCCTCGTAATGCGGGGCGACGCGTTCGAGGAAGGCGACCTGCTCGCTCTCGCGGCCAAGGCGGCCGGAGAAGCCGATGAGGCCCGAGGGCGTCATGCAGGTGCTGAGCGCCATGGCATCGCGCGGCCAGGCCTGGAGGTGCGCGGTGAGGGCGGCCAGCGCCGCCTCCGCCTGGCCGGCGAAGAGAAGGCCGAAAAAGGCGATGTGGCTGGCCTCGCGCGCGGAGAGGGCCGGGGCGCGGCGCGTGGCCTCGGCCAGGGCGGCGCGGGCGGCCGGCATGTCGCCGCGCATCTGCTGCATGCGCGCGACGGCGACATGGGCCAGGGCGAGATCGGGGTCGTCGGCCAGCGCCCGGGCGAATTCCTCCGCGGCCCCGGGATAGGCGCCCAGCATGAGGGCGCAGCCGCGATCATAGGCATCGCGGGCGGCGGGGGAACTGGTGGTGACGGGCAGGCCGTGATGGTCGGTCAGCATTCGTTTCGATCCTCCGCGGCGCCTGTGCGGCGAGGCTACAGGCGCGGCTGCGGGATGGGAAGGATGAGCGGGATCTTCGACGGGGTGGGCGACCGGTGGCGGGCAAGTCCGCCTTCCTGATCGGAAGGTCCAATTCCTGCCTACGATTGTAGTCGATCACCTGAAATTCGATCAGCCTGCGCAATCAAGCGCTGGCCGAGGGTGCCATTTCCGCCTATCACATTTCCCATGGCGCGCGGAGCGGTTGCCGTTGGACCACGCCCGTCGCCCGCAAACTTCTCGGACCAGCTCATGGCGCCTTCAGGGACGTTCCCCATCGTCGGAATCGGAGCATCCGCCGGCGGTGTCGAAGCCCTGCAGATCCTGTTCCGCGCCATGCCGGAACCGCCGATCGACGCCGCCTTCGTGGTCGTGACGCATCTGGGGCCCGACCGGGACAGTGTCCTGCCGCAGATCCTGCAGGCCTGCACCACGCTGCCCATCGTTCCCGCCGTGGACGGCGAAACGGTGCTGGCCGGGCACGTGTATGTGCTGCCGACGGATTCCCTGATCACCATCGCCGGCGGCCGCCTCGTTCTGCAGCCCCAGTCGCCCGACGTGCCGCGCGAGCGCCAGCTGATCGACCTCTTCTTCGCCTCGCTGGCGGCGGACCAGGGCGAGAACGCCGTGGGCATCGTGCTGTCCGGCAGCGGCAGCGACGGCACGCTTGGGCTGAAGGCCATCAAGGAACAGGGCGGCTTCACGCTGGCCCAGGGCACCAACGGCACGGCACCGCGGTATCCCAGCATGCCAGACAGCGCGGCGGCCGGCGGCGCGGTGGACCTCGTGTTGCCGGCGGAGAAGATGCCGGAGTGGCTGGCCACGCTCAGCCAGCGCCATGGCGCGCTGGCCCCCGCCCCCGACGACGCCCCGCCCACCGTCGGGACGGAAGACGGGCCCGGGGCCCAGGCGGCCATCTGCGAGATCTTGCGCGCGCGGATCGGCCACAACTTTTCCGGATACAAGAGCAAGACCTTCTTCAGGCGCGTGCACCGGCGCATGCTGGTGCTGCTGATCCGCGACCTCGATGCCTACATCGCCTTCCTGCGCGAGGACCCGGACGAGGCGGGCAAGCTGTTCCGCGACCTGCTGATCAGCGTGACCGGCTTCTTTCGCGACACGGACAGCTTCGCCGCCCTGGCCAGCCGGGTGATGCCGGCGATCTTCGAGGGCCGGGGCGCGGATGAAACCGTGCGCATCTGGGTGCCGGGCTGTGCCACGGGCGAGGAGGCCTATTCGCTGGCGATCCTGGCCAGCGAGCAGGCGGCGCTGCGCCCGGGCAGCCCGGCGGTGCAGATCTTCGCCACCGACATCGACGAGGCGGCGCTGGGGGTTGCGCGCAGCGGCCGCTACCCCGCCGCGATGATGACGGATGTTTCGCCGGAACGGCTGGCCCGCTTCTTCGTGGCCGACGGGGAGACCTACGTCGTCACCAGGGAATTGCGCGAGCTTTGCGTCTTCTCGATGCACAACCTGATCGGCGATGCGCCGTTCTCCCGCATCGACCTCGTGTCCTGCCGCAATCTGCTGATCTACATGGGCGGGCAGTTGCAGGAGCAGGTGATCCCGCTGTTCCACTATGCGCTGCGGCCGGCCGGCTTCCTGTTCCTGGGCGTGTCCGAGACGGTCAGCAAGCACGCCGACCTGTTCACGGTCGACGACAAGCCGCACCGGATCTACCGCCGCCGCGACAGGCAGCCCACGGGCCTGCCGCTGCAGATCGGCACCACCGCGCGGGGTGCGCAGCGCAACTGGCAGCCCGCCTCCCCGTCGCGCAGGGTGCTGCCGGGCAGCGCCGCCGACCTTCGGCAGATGGCCAGCAGCTTCGCCGCCGAGCAGTTCGCGCCGGCGCACCTGCTGGTGAACGGCGACGGCGACATCGTGTACCAGTCCGCGAACCTTGGCGCCTTCCTGGAGCCGTCCCCGGGCGTGCCCAGCCGGCAGCTGGTTTCGCTCGCGCGCCTGGCGCTGCGGGTGGACCTGCGCGCGGCGCTGCGCGAAGCCATCGAGAAGCGCCGGCGCACCCACCGCCCGCCGGTGGAGATGGAGCTGGACGGCAGGCGCAGCAGCGTTACCGTGACGGTGGCCCCGCTGCCGCAGCGCGAAGGTTTCGATGCGCTCTACATGGTTGCCTTCGCCGCAAGCGAGACGGCGGCACCCAGGCTGGACATCGCGGTGCCGCCAAGCCCCGGCGTGCTGCAGGCGCAGCTGGTGGAGCAGTTCGAGGGCGAGTTGCGCGAGACGCGCGAGCGGCTGCAGTCCACGACCGAGGAATACGAGACAACGACCGAGGAGCTGCGATCGGCCAACGAGGAGATGCTCTCGGTCAACGAGGAGCTGCAATCGATCAACGAGGAGCTGGAGACCTCGAAGGAGGAGCTGCAGTCGGTGAACGAGGAGCTGCAGGCCAGCAACAGCGAGCTGACCGGCAAGATCGAGGAGCTTGACCGCGCGAACAGCGATCTGCGGAACCTGTTCGAAAGCACCGAGATCGCGACCATCTTCCTGGACCGGCACCTGGTGATCCGAAGCTTCACGCCGGCGGCCACGGGCATCTTCGACCTGGTCGGCTCCGATCGCGGCCGCTCGCTCGCCAGCTTTGCCAGCCATCTCGACCGGGTCGATTTCAGGCACGACGCGCAGACGGTTCTGGACAGCCGGCTACCGGTGGAACGGCGCGTGACCGCCCATGGCGGCGTTGCGCACTACCTCATGCGCATCCTGCCCTACACCACCGCCGACGGCACGGTGGACGGCCTGGTGATGACGTTCTTCGACATCACGAAGCTGGTTGAGGGCGAGATCCTCGAAAGCCTGGTGAACGAACTGAACCACCGTGTGCGCAACATGCTGATGGTGGTCTCCGCGGTGGCCTCGCACACGCTGCGCCGGGCTTCGAGCCTGTCCGAGTTCGGCAAGATCTTCAACGGGCGGATCAGGGCGCTGGCAACCGCGCATGAGTTGGTGTCGCGGGGCGGGTGGCAGGATGTTTCGCTGCTGGAGCTGATCGAGAAGGAGCTGCAGCCCTATGCAAGCGGGGTTGACCGGCTTGTGACCCAGGGGCCGCCCGTGATGGTGAAGCCCAGCGCGGCCATCTCGCTGGGCATGGTCCTGCACGAGATGGCGACCAACGCCACCAAGCATGGCGCCCTGTCCGCGGATGGCGGCCGGGTGTCGGTGGCATGGGCGAAGGAGGA
>CANHCJ010000020.1 GCA_947458025.1 Rhodospirillales bacterium
CAAGACACATCAACAAACACCCAAATCAGCCCAAGAAACCAAGGTCCGAAAACCCCAATATCCCAAACCAAACCGCCATGCCCCGAAAGGCACAACTATAAGGGCGCCGCCAACGTATCCCTTCCTATTCCTGATTCAACTTTGAAAGAACAAAACCCGCTCGACACCAAATCGACGGTGACGACCGGTTCGCCGAATCCGCATCTCGGCGAGGCCGAGCTAGATACAGGCTTTCGCGGGGCGTTGCAAGAGGCAGTCCGTCGCGACGAACGGGGATTTAGTCCCCCGGCCTCCGGCGGTCAACCCCTGAATCGTCGAACCGTCATTTTTCCCGCCCCACCCACTCCAGGTACCACGCCGCGAAGCGCGGAATGCCCACCGAAAGCGGCGTCGACGGCACAAAGCCGGTCAGGCGATGGATCGAATCGACCGAGGCGAAGGTCTCCTCCACATCCGCCAACGGCCGCGGTGCCTCCACCCGCACCGCCTGGCGGCCCAATGCTGCCTCCAGCAGCGCCACCAGCTCGCTCACCGCCTCGCTGCGGCTGTTGCCGATGTTCAGGATTCGCGGCGCCCGCCCATCCTCCGGCGGCCGGTCGAGCGCGCCGACCACCCCGGCCACGATGTCGTCGACATAGGTGAAGTCCCGCCGCAGCCGCCCGCCGTCGTACAGCGTCACCGGCTCGCCCTGCAGAATCGCCCGCGCGAAGCTGAAATACGCCATGTCCGGCCGACCCCAGGGGCCATACACGGTGAAGAACCGCAGCCCCGTCTGCCGGATGCCATACAGGTGGGAATAGGCATGGCTCATCAGCTCGTCCGCCCGCTTGGTCGCAGCATAGAGCGACAGCGGCGTGTCCACGCGATCCTCCTCGCGGAACGGCACCTCCCGGTTGGCGCCGTACACGGAGGATGAACTGGCATACACAAGATGCTGGCATTGCGGCATGTTCCGCGCCATTTCCAGCATCGCCAGGTGCCCCGCGACATTGGCCGACACGTACGACCACGGATCCTGCATCGAATAGCGAACGCCGGCCTGCGCGGCTAGGTGCACGATCCCGTCGAAGCCGCCGTGCCGCGCCACCAGCGCCGCCATGGCCTCGCGGTCGGCAATGTCCGCGTGATGGAAGGCGAACCCCGCCTGCCCTTCCAGCCGCGCCAGGCGCGCCTGCTTCAGCCGCACGTCGTAGTAGGGGTTGAGGTTGTCCACCCCCACCACCCGCTCCCCGCGCGCCAGCAGCGCCTGGGCGACGTGATACCCGATGAACCCGGCCGCGCCGGTGACAAGGATCGCCAAGCGTGCCTCCCCGATGGCGCCCCGCGCCTACACTGTCCGGCCGGAATACCGCAACAAACCTTGCCGCGTGGCTACTGCGCCACCCAGCCGCCATCCACCGAGATCGAGCTGCCGGTGATCGTCGCCGCCCCCTCGGAGCACAGGAACACCGCCGTCGCCCCGATCTGCTCGGGCGTGGTGAACCGCGCCATCGCCTGCTTTTCCACCAGCATCTGGCGCTTGGCCTCCTCCACCGGAATCCCCGCCGCCTCCGCCCGCGCCGTCACCTGCACCTCCACCAGCGGCGTCAGCACCCAGCCCGGGCAAATCGCGTTGCAGGTGACGCCCTCGTTGGCCAGTTCCAGCGCGGCCACCTTGGTCAGCCCCACCAGCCCGTGCTTGGCCGCCACGTAGGCGGATTTCTGCGCGCTCGCCACCAGCCCGTGCGCCGAGGCGATGTTGACGATCCGCCCCCAGCCGCGCGCCTTCATGCCCGGGATCACCGCCTGCATCGCCAGGAACGCCCCGGTGAGGTTGATCCCGATCACCCGCTGCCACTGCGCCACCGGGAAGCTCTCGATCGGCGCGACGAACTGCACCCCGGCATTGTTCACCAGGATATCCACCCGCCCCAGCGCCGCCTCCGCCTGCGCCACCATGCCGGCCACCGCCTCGGGGTCGCAGATATCGGCGCCGGCATAGGCCACGCGCACCCCGTGCGTGGCCGCCAGCCCCGCGCGCAGCCGCTCGATCTCGCCCGCCTCGCCGAACCCGTTCATCACGATGTCCGCCCCGGCCCCGGCCAGCGCATGGGCAATGCCCAGTCCGATCCCGCTGGTCGAACCCGTCACCAGCGCCACCCTGCCCCGCAGCCCCGCCATTGCCCTGCCCTCCGTTGCGAACCGCACGCACCTAGGCCGTCCTGCCCCGCGAGGCAACGCCGCCCTGCCCTGGCCGCGGTTTCGCTTCCCGTCCGCCATGCCGTGCTGGCATGAAGGGGCGCATGGCCCTGCCCGCTGCCCTGGCTCCCCTGCGCCACCCCCTGTTCCGCATGCTGTGGCTCACCAACCTGGTGGTGTCCTTCGGCGTCTGGATGCAGAACACCGGCGCCGGCTGGCTGATGGCCACGCTGTCGCCGGATGCGCTCACCGTCAGCCTGGTCTCGGCGGCCACCATCCTGCCGGTGTTCCTGCTGGCCATGCCCGCCGGCGCCCTGGCGGACATCGTGGACAAGCGCCTGTTCATCCTGGCCACGCAAAGCTGGATGCTGGCGGTCGCCGCCCTGCTCGCCCTGCTCACCTATGCCGGCTGGGTCGGCGCCACCACGCTGCTGTCGCTCACCTTCGCCCTCGGCCTGGGGGCCGCGATGAACAACCCGGCCTGGGGCACGGTGATCAGCGAATCCGTCCCGCGCCGGGACCTGGTGCAGGCCATCGCGCTCAACGGCGTCGGCTTCAACCTCGCCCGCGCCATCGGGCCGGCGCTGGCCGGGCTGCTGGTGGTGTTCGGCGGGCCGGAGCTGGCCTTCGCCCTCAACGCGCTGTCCTACCTCGCGGTGATCGGCGTGCTGCTCACCTGGCGCCGCACGCGGGTGCGCAGCTCCACCCTGCCGCGCGAGAACCTGCTCTCGGCCATGCGGGCCGGCGCCCGCTTCGTGCGCCACTCGCCGGTGATGCGCAGCGCCATGGCCCGCACCGCGGCGTTCTTCTTCCCCGCCGCCGCCCCCTGGGCGCTGCTGCCGCTGGTGGTGAAGGAACAGCTGGGCCTCGGCGCCGGCTCCTTCGGCCTGCTTCTCGGCCTCATGGGCACCGGCGGGGTGGCCGCCGGCATGCTGCTGCCGCAGGTTCGCGCCCGGCTTTCGCGCGGCGCGGCCGTGTTTGCCGCCAGCCTCTGCGCCATGGCCGGCATGGCCCTGCTCGGCACCGCCTCCCACTGGGCCCAGGCCGCACTGGCCATGCTGCTGTTCGGCATCGGCTGGGTCACCTCCTCCTCCGTCGCCCAGGGTGCGGCCCAGCTCGCCGCGCCGGCCTGGGTGCGCTCCCGCGCGCTGGCCATCTACCAGCTCGGCTTCAACTTCGCCCTCGGCCTTGGCACCTTCTTCTGGGGCTGGCTCGGCACCCGCCTCGGCATCGAGACCACCATGCTCGCCGCCGCCGCCACCGGCCTGCTGCTCGCCCTCCTCGCCCGCCGCTTCGACATCGACCGCGAGCCCGCCGCCGCCGCCGCCTCCGCCCCCACCCTGCCCGTCCCGGAGGCGGTGGACCCCGACCTCGCCGCCGTCATGCCCCGCAGCCGCGGCCACGTGCTCGAAAGCCAGCGCTACCGCATCCTGCCGCAGGACCGCGCCGCCTTCCTCGCCGCCATGGCCGAGCTGCGCGACGTGCGCGGCCGCGCCGGCGCCATCGAATGGCAGCTCTACGAAGACATCGCCCACGCCGACGAATGGATGGAGGTGTGGGAGGTGGAGAACTGGTCCGACCACCTGCGCGAGGCCTCGCGCATGGGCGATGCCGACCGCGCCGCGCTGGCCCGCGCCATGCGCTTCCACCAGGGCGCCCCGACCCCGCCCAGCCGCTTCCTCGCCGTCTCCCCGCGCGCACCGCGCACGACCCCCGCGCCACAGCCGCGCAACGCAAGCCCGGGCTGACCGTTCTCCCCCCGCCGCCGCCGATCCGCCCGGCGGCCAGCGCAACGGAGAACCCCTGCCATGCTCACCCGCAACACCCTCGATTCCAACACCCGCGCCGCGGCGATCGACCTGCTCAACGCCCGGGTCGCCGACACGATCGATCTCGCTTTGGCCGCCAAGCAGGCGCACTGGAACATCCGCGGCCCCGGCTTCATCGCCGTGCACGAAATGCTGGACACGCTGCGCGCCGAGCTCGACCGGCACGTGGACACGATGGCCGAGCGCGTCGCGGCCCTGGGCGGCATCGCCCGCGGCACCACGCAGGATGCCGCAGGATCCATCCTGGCCCCCTACCCCACCGAGATCCGCGACATCCCCGAGCACCTGGCCGCCCTGGCCGAACGCATCGGCACCCTCGGCGGCGCCGCGCGCGACAACATCGACGACGCCGACGATGCCGGGGACGCCGGCACGGCCGACATCTTCACCGCCTTCTCCCGCGACCTCGACAAGTGGCTCTGGTTCATCGAGGCCCACCAGCCCACGCAGGGCTAGCGACGTCGCTCCGCGCTTGCCCGGCCTCGGGGCCGGTCGCTAGAGTGCCCCCGAGACTGGAGAACACAACATGAACGACCTCTTCGGCGCCGGGAAGGGCGGCCGCGACACCACCCCCGCGACCCCCTCCTATTCCGCCAAGGACATCGAGGTGCTGGAGGGGCTGGAGCCCGTCCGCCGCCGGCCGGGCATGTATATCGGCGGCACCGACGAGAACGCCTTCCACCACCTCGCCGCCGAGATCCTCGACAACGCCATGGACGAGGCCGTCGCCGGCCACGCCACCACCATCGAGATGGCGCTGGAGGAGGGCAACATCCTGCTGGTGCGCGACAACGGCCGCGGCATCCCGGTGGACCCGCATCCGAAGTTCAAGGACCTCTCGGCGCTGGAGGTGATCCTCACCACGCTGCATTCCGGCGGCAAGTTCTCCGGCAAGGTCTACGACACCTCGGGCGGCCTGCACGGCGTCGGCAGCTCCGTGGTGAACGCCCTGTCCGAAATGCTGGAGGTGGAGGTCGCCCGCGAGCGCACCCTGTGGCGCCAGCGCTACGCCCGCGGCAAGCCCACCACGAAGCTGGAGAATGCCGGCCCGGTGCAGAACCGCCGCGGCACCACCTTCCGCTTCAAGCCCGATCCGCAGATCTTCGGCGAGCTGCGCTTCTCCCCCGCCCGCCTCTACCGCCTGTGCCGTTCCAAGGCCTATCTGTTCCGCGGCGTCACCATCCGCTGGTCCTGCGCCCCCGCGCTGGTGAAGGACGACCCCCCCGCCGAGGCCGTGCTCCACTTCCCCGGCGGCCTGCGCGACAGCCTGGCCGCCGATATCGGCACCAGCCCCACCGTCGGCCAGATCTGGGCCGGCGAGGCCGACCTGCCAGCAGCGCCCGACGGCCAGCGCGCCGGCCGCGCCGAATGGGCGCTGGCCTGGCTGGAGGAGGGCGAGGGCTTCCTGCACTCCTACTGCAACACCGTGCCCACCGCGCAGGGCGGCACGCACGAGGCCGGCTTCCGCGCCGCCCTGCTGAAGGGCCTGCGCGCCTGGGGCGAGCAGCGCGGCAACCGCCGTGCCGGCAACGTCACCGGCGAGGACATCCTGGGCGGCCTCACCGCCAAGCTCTCGGCCTTCATCCGCGAACCGCAGTTCCAGGGCCAGACCAAGGAGAAGCTCACCTCGCCGGAGGCCACCCGCTACGTGGAAACCGCCCTGCGCGACCGCTTCGACCATTTCCTCGCCGGCGACCCCGCCCAGGCCGACAACCTTCTCGCCTTCGTCATCGAGCGCGCCGAGGAACGCATGCGCCGGCGCGAGAACAAGGACGTCGCGCGCAAATCGGCCACCAAGCGCCTGCGCCTGCCCGGCAAGCTCGCCGACTGCACGCTGGAGGATGTCACCCGCACCGAGATCTTCCTGGTGGAGGGCGACAGCGCCGGCGGCTCCGCCAAGCAGGCCCGCGACCGCGCAACGCAAGCCGTGCTGCCCCTGCGCGGCAAGATCCTCAACGTCGCCAGCGCCAGCACGGAAAAGCTGCGCCAGAACCAGGAGCTGAAGGACCTCATCGAGGCGCTGGGCTGCGGCGTCGGCGACCGTTTCGACCGCGCACGGCTCCGCTACGGCCGCGTCATCATCATGACGGATGCGGATGTGGACGGCGCCCACATCGCCTCCCTGCTGATGACCTTCTTCTACCGCGAGCTGCCCCACCTGGTGCGCGAGGGCCATCTCTTCCTCGCCCAGCCGCCGCTCTACCGCCTCGTGCAGGGCGCGAAGTCGGTCTACGCGATGGACGATGCCGACCGCGAACGGAAGATGAAGCTTTTCAAGTCCGGAAAGGTCGAGGTCAGCCGCTTCAAGGGCCTCGGCGAGATGCCGCCCTCGGCGCTCAAGGAAACCACGATGGACCCCGGCAAGCGCACCCTGCTCAAGGTCACCGCCCCGCCGGAGGAACGCGCCCAGACCAACGACCTCGTCGAAAGCCTCATGGGCCGCCGCCCGGAGCTGCGCTTCCAGTTCATCCAGGAACACGCCCGCGACGTGGAGGAGCTGGACGTCTGAACGCCACGCGCCCGTGCCCGCCGCCCGCGCGGGCCGGCCGGATCACCAGCGAAATGTCGACAATCTTGCAGGGAACGGCTGTCAACATTGCAGCCCAGGCCTTCGCCGCCGCGCGCGAAGCGGGCACGGCTGGGGCAGCCCCTCGGGCCGCCCCGCCGCGTATCGTCTCAGACGGCCTTCTTCAGCGTCGGCGACGCCTTGAAGCGCACGGTCTTGCCGGCCTTCACCTTGATCGCCTCGCCCGTGCGCGGGTTCAGGCCCTTGCGCGCCTTGGTCTTGCGCACGGTGAACGTGCCGAAGCTCGGCAGCGTGAACTTGCCGTTCTTCTTCATCTCCTTGACGATCGCACCCATCAGGTCGCCGGCCGCGCGATTGGCGGCCGTTCCCGTCAGCGAAGCCGATTCCTGGAGAACCTTGGCAATGAAGGCTTTCGACATGAGGGTTGCTTTCCTCTCTTCGGTGATTGCAGCGTGCTGACCATCCAGGCGTCCCCCCGTGTGCGACTCGTCGATACGGCGCCGTCATCAACAGTGCGCCGCCTCCTATCAGCGCCGTCGCCGGCTTGCAAAAGATTTCTTACACGAAGCGGTTCCCCCCCGTTGCGGAAACGCCCCCCGCCGCAGCACGCCGGCAGCCCCCCCAGACATCAAGCCGCGCACAGCAGGAAACCCCGATGATGCCGCCCAGTCTTCCCGCCACGGAGGCGATCAATCCCCGCTACCGCGACATCGATGCGTGGGATCCGCTGTCCTCCGTGCAGGCAATGTGGGAAGCCCAGATGGCCGCCGCCGCCGCCGTGCAGCCCGCCCTGCCCGCCCTGGCCGAAGCCGCCGCCGCGGCCGCCCTGCGCCTGGCCAATCCCGCAGGCCGCCTCGTCTATGCCGGTGCCGGAACATCCGGCCGCATCGGCGTGCAGGACGGCGCCGAGCTTCCCCCCACCTTCGACTGGCCGCAGCACCGCCTCGTCCTGCTCATCGCCGGCGGCGACCAGGCCTTCACCCGCTCGATCGAGAACGCCGAGGACAACCGAGAGGCCGGCGCCCAGGCCATCGCCGACCACGCCATCGGCCCGCACGATGTCGTCATCGGCACCGCCGCCAGCGGCTCCACCCCCTACACCACCGCCGTCATCGCCGCCGCCCGCGCCCGCGGCGCGCTCACCATCGGCCTGGCCAACTCTCCCGGCGGCACCCTGCTCGCCGCCGCCGAACACCCGATCCTGGTCGAGACGGGCGCGGAGGCCATCGCCGGCTCCACCCGCATGAAGGCCGGCACCGCGCAGAAGATCGTGCTCAACCTCCTCTCCTCGCAGGTCATGATCCAGCTCGGCCGCGTCCATCTCGGCCTCATGGTCGACATGCAGGCCAAGAACGAGAAGCTGCGCCACCGCGCCGTGCGCATGCTCCGCCACCTCACCGGCGAGCCCGACGAAGCCCGCCTCCAGGCCGCGCTCGCCGCCGCCGACAACAAGGTGAAGACCGCCGTCCTTATCGTCCACGGCCTCGGCCGCCCCGCCGCCGAGGCCCTGCTCGCCCGCAGCGGCAACCGCCTGCGCGCAGCCCTCCAGGAGATCGGCAAATGATCGCACTGCGCGCCGCCCGGCTGTTCGATGGCCGCAACGAACACGAGGACGCCGTCATCCTCATCGATGCCGGCCGCATCCGCGGCATCGCCGCCGACGCCCCGCCCGGCGTGCCCATCGAGGAGCTGCACGAGGATGCCATCCTCGCCCCCGGCTACATCGACCTGCAGGTGAACGGCGGCGGCGGCCTCATGTTCAACGACGAGACCACGCCCGAGGGCCTGGCCGCCATCGCCGCCGCCCATGCCCGCACCGGCACCACCTCCATCCTGCCCACCCTCATCAGCTCCACCCGCGAACACCTGGCCCGCGCCATCGATGCCGCCCTGGCCGCGCTCGATGCGCAGACCCCCGGCATCGCCGGCCTGCACCTCGAAGGCCCCTTCCTCGCCCCCACCCGCCGCGGCATCCACCCCGAAGCCGCCATCACCGCCATCACCGAGGCCGACATCCAGCGCCTCTGCGCCCATTTCCCCGCCCCGCTCCTCGTCACCCTCGCGCCCGATGCCGTCGCCCCCGCCGCCATCACCACCCTCGCCCGCGCCGGCGTCATCGTGTTTGCCGGCCACACCGATGCCACCTGGGAACAGGCCCGCGCCGGGCTCGATGCCGGCATCCGCGGCGCCACCCACCTCTTCAACGCCATGTCCCCGTTCCAGGGCCGCGCCCCCGGCATGGTCGGCGCCATCCTCGACGATTCCCGCGCCGCCGCCGGCATCATCGCCGACGGCCACCACGTCCACCCCGCCGCCCTGCGCATCGCGCTGAACGCCCTGGGCCCGGAACGCCTCTTCCTCGTCTCCGATGCCATGGCCACCGCCGGCTCCGACGCCACCGGCTTCACCGTCGGCACCGAACCGATCTTCCTGCGCGAAGGTCGCCTCACCAACGCCGAAGGCACCCTGGCCGGCGCCCACCTCACCATGGCCGAGGCCGTGCGCAACCTCGTGGCCTTCACCGGCTGCGACTGGACCACGGCCGTGCGCATGGCCACCGCCACCCCCGCCGAAATCCTCGGCCTGGAGGACCGCGGCGTCATCGCCGTGGGCGCGCGGGCCGATCTTGTGGTGCTTGATGACGATCTGCAGGTGATGGAGGTCTGGCAGGGGGGTGCCCGCCTGTAGAAAGCAAGCGGTTCTTTTTTGAAAAAAAGAACCAAAAAACTTTTCCGACTCCGAAAGCAACACCGCCGTGGCCTGCATGGCCACGGCGGTGCCGCCTCAAACGGATAAAGTCTTTTTTGCTTCTTTTTTCTTCAGAAAAAAGAAGGCCCTTCCTTAAAGCCCAGCCTGCGTCACGAACTTCGTGTTCAGGTAGGCCTCGATCGCCTCAGACCCACCCTCGCTCCCGTAGCCGCTGTCCTTGATCCCCCCGAACGGCACTTCCGGCAGCGCCAGCCCCAGGTGGTTGATCGTGTGCATCCCGCTCTCAACGGCGCTGGCGATCGCGTTCGCCGTCTTGGCCGAGCGCGTGAAGGAATACGCCGCCAGCCCATAGGGCAGCCGGTTCGCCTCCGTCACCACCTCGTCGAAGCTGCGGAACGGCACCATCAGCGCCAGCGGCCCGAACGGCTCCTCGTTCATCACCCGCATGTCGTGGTTGAGGTTGGTCAGCACCGTCGGCTCAAAGAAGTTGCCCTTGTTGCCGATGCGCTTGCCGCCGGTCTGGATCTCCGCCCCCTTCTGCACCGCGTCGCCCACCAGCGCTTCCATCGCGGTGATGCGCCGCGCATTGGCCATCGGGCCCATGGTGGTGCTGGGGTCCATGCCGTCGCCCACCTTCACCTTCTTGGCCACGCCCACGAAGGTCTCCACGAACTTGTCGTACACGCTCTCCTGCACCAGGAACCGCGTGGGGGAAACGCACACCTGCCCGGCATTGCGGAACTTCGCCGCCCCCAGGATGCGCGCGGCGGCTTCCACGTCGGCGTCCTCGAACACCATCGCCGGCGCGTGCCCGCCCAGCTCCATCGTCACCCGCTTCATGTGCAGCCCGGCGAGTGCCGCCAGCTGCTTGCCCACGGCGGTGGAGCCGGTGAAGGAGATCTTCTTCACCAGCGGATGCGGGATCAGGTACTCGGAAATTTCCGAGGGCACCCCGTACACTAGGTTCACCACCCCGGCCGGCACGCCCGCATCCACGAAGCAGCGCATCAGCTCCGCGCACGAAGCCGGCGTCTCCTCCGGCCCCTTCAGGATCACCGAGCACCCCGCCGCCAGCGCCGCCGAGGTCTTGCGCACCGCCTGGTTGATCGGGAAGTTCCACGGCGTGAACGCGGCCACCACGCCCACCGGCTCCTTCACCACCAGCTGGTACACGCCATCGGCCCGCGCCGGGATCACCCGGCCATAGGCGCGCCGCGCCTCCTCGGCGAACCAGTCGATCACGTCCGCGCCGGCTAGCGCCTCCATCTTCGCCTCGCCCACCGGCTTGCCCTGCTCG
Organism: Rhodospirillales bacterium; assembly: GCA_947458025.1. Lineage (GTDB taxonomy): Bacteria > Pseudomonadota > Alphaproteobacteria > Acetobacterales > Acetobacteraceae > CAMDGX01. The sequence continues at coordinate 10,541 of CANHCJ010000020.1, forward strand.
GTGGTCATCAGCGCCGCGATCAGCTCGGCGCGCTCGCGCAGCAGGTTGGCCGCCTTGCGCATCACCTTGCTGCGCTCGAAGGCGTTCACCCGGCGCCACACCTCGAACCCCTTCGCCGCCGCCTCCAGCGCCCGGTCCAGGTCCTCGCGCCCGGCATGCGCCACCTTGCCCGCGGGCTCCCCGGTTGCCGGGTTCAGCACCTCCAGCCAGCGCCCCGCCGCACTCGGCCCCCAGGCGCCGTCGATCAACAGGGAAGTGTCCTGATACGCCATCTCGATCCTCGCTCGTTATGATCCAACGGGAATAGCGATTATCCCCCACCCAGCCCCGCCCGTCGAGGCCCACCACCCCCGGCTTAGATTACTTGCGTGTAATGTCGATCTGCGCCAGCCTCGCCGCACTGCACATCCAAAGGAGCCCTCACCATGCAAACGCTGAAGGATCTGCTGCGTCGCGGTGCGCTCGCCGCCATCGCCGGCGGCATCGCGGCCCTCTTCGCCGGCAACGTGGCACTGGCCCAGCTCGCCCCACCCCCCGGCCCCACCGTGGAAGCCATCAAGCGCCGCGGCACGCTGAACTGCGGCATCGACACCGGCGTGCCCGGCTTCGCCGCCCAGGACGCCAGCGGCACCTGGAAGGGCATCGATATCGACTACTGCCGCGCCCTCGCGGTGGCCATCCTCGGCGACGCCAGCAAGAGCAAGTACACCCCCACCACCGCCGCCGCGCGCTTCACGGTGCTGCAATCCGGCGAGATCGACGTGCTGATCCGCGACAGCACCCTCACCTTCACCCGCTCCACCGCCCTCGGCCTCGACCAGGTCGCGGTGAACTTCTACGCCGGCCAGGGCTTCCTGGTCCGCAAGGCCCTCGGCGTCTCCAAGGCCGCCGATCTCCAGGGGGCCACCATCTGCACCGTCACCGGCGCCACGCTGGAACTGAACATCGCCGACTTCGCCCGCTCCACCGGCGCCAGGATCGGCACGCTGCTGTTCGACAAGGCCGAGGAAGCCATCGCCGCCATGGAAGCCGGCCGCTGCGACGGCTACACCGATGACAGCGGCAGCCTCGCCGGCATGCGCTCCACGCTGAAGGTCCCCGCCGACTGGATGGTGCTGCCCGAGCTGATCAGCAAGGAGCCGCTCGGCATCCACATCCGCTCCGGCGACCCGCGCTGGCAGAAGATCGTCTTCTGGCTCGACACCATGCTGAAGTCCGCCGAGGAGTTCGGCGTCACCCAGGCCAATGCCGACCAGATGAAGTCCTCCAAGGATCCCTTCGTCCTGCGCCTGATCGGCGTGGAGGGCGATTTCGGCAAGATGCTCGGCCTGGACAACGACTTCTTCCTCCGCGCGGTCAAGACCGTGGGCAACTACGGCGAGATGTACGACCGCCACTTCGGCCCCAACGCGCTCGATCTGCCGCGCGGCCTCAACAACCTCTGGAACAAGGGCGGCATGCACTACACGCTGCCGCTGCGCTGACCGCGAAGCAGGGCCGGACGCCTTGCACGCACGGCTGAAGGCCTGGGCCTGGCAGGGGGCGGCGGTGCTCGCCGTCGCCCTCCTCGCCACCTGGTTCGCCCACAACCTCTCCGCCAACCTTGCCGCCCGCGGCATGGAGGTGGACTTCAGCTTCCTGGCCGCCCGCGCCGGGTTCGACATCCCCTTCCGCCTGGTGGAGTGGGACAGCTCCTACCCCTACGGCTGGGCGCTCTACGTCTCCGGCGTCAACACGCTGCTCGCCTCCGCGCTCATCATCGTGCTCGCCTCGGCGCTGGGCCTCCTGCTCGCCCTCATGCGCCTCTCCGGCAACCCGCTCGCCGCCGGCACCGCCCGCGCCGTCATCGAGCTTGTGCGCAACACGCCGCAGCTGGTGCAGATCGTCTTCGTCTACGTCGCCGTGCTCCAGGTCCTGCCGCCGATGCGCAACAGCATCACCTGGTTCGGCGGCATCTTCCTCAACGTCCGCGGCCTCTACCTGCCCTCCCCCTCCGGCACCGCCTACAACTGGATCCTCGCCGCAACGGTCGTCGCGGTGCTGGCCGCCGCCCTCCTCTGGCGCCGCCTCGGCCTTGCCGCCGTGCCGCGCCTCGTGGTGCTGCCGCCCGTCCTCCTCCTCGGCGCCGTCCTCGCCGGCTTCAACGCCGCATGGGAATATCCGGTGCTGCGCGGCTTCAACTTCGTCGGCGGCACCCGCGTGCCCCCGGAGCTCCTCGCCCTCGTGCTCGGCCTCGGCATCTACACCAGCGTCTTCATCGCCGAGATCATCCGCGCCGCCATCGCGGGCATCCACCGCGGCCAGGCCGAAGCCGCCCGCTCCCTCGGCCTCACCGCCCACCAGTCGATGTTCCTGGTCATCCTGCCCCAGGCGCTGCGCATCCTCATCCCGCCGCTCACCAGCCAGTATCTCAACATCATCAAGTCCACCACGCTGGGCGCGGCCATCGCCTATCCCGAGATCCTGCAGATCTTCGCCCGCACCGTGCTGAACCAGTCCGGCCGCGCCGTGGAGGTGATGACGCTGGTGCTCGGCGTTTTCCTCGTCGTGAACCTCCTCACCTCGGCCGCGATGAACGCCTGGAACCGCCGCCTCATGCTGCAAGGCCGCTGAGCCCATGGGAACGGCCATGCACCCGCTCCTGCGCGCCCTCTTCGGCACCAAGCTCAACGCCGCCCTCACCCTGCTGATGCTCGCCACCTTCGCCTGGGCGCTGCCGCCGCTGTTCCGCTGGCTGCTGTCCGACGCCGTCTGGCAGGCAGAGAACCGCACCGCCTGCACCGCCGCGGGCACCGGCGCCTGCTGGGCCTTCATCCGCGCCCGCTTCGCGCTGTTCTTCTACGGGTTGTATCCGGTACCGGAACGCTGGCGCGCCGATCTCGGCCTGCTCCTGCTCGCCGTCGTCGGCGCCGGCGCCCTGTTCGCCCGGCGCGGGCGCGGCTGGTGGCTCGCCGCCCTCGTCACCCTCGTCCCGCTCGCCGGCGGCATCCTCCTTGCCGGCGGCATCCTCGGCCTCAAGCCCGTTCCCACCCCGCAATGGGGCGGGCTGCTGCTGAACGTCGTCATCTCCTTCGTCGCCATGGCCGGCGCCATCCCGCTCGGCATCCTGCTCGCCTTCGGCCGCCGCTCCGCCTACCCGGTCATCCGCTGGATCAGCGTGGCCATGATCGAGTTCTGGCGCGGCGTGCCGCTGCTCACCATCCTCTTCATGGGCCTGATCCTGCTGCCGCTCTTCCTCCCCCAGGGCGTCACGGTGGACAACCTCGTCCGCGCCCTCATCGTCATGACGCTGTTCAACGCCGCCTACATGGCCGAGACCATCCGCGGCGGCCTCCAGGGCGTGCCGCGCGGCCAGGCCGAGGCCGCCGCCGCCCTCGGCCTGCACCCCGCCCAGGTGCAGCTGCTGATCGTCCTGCCCCAGGCCCTGCGCCTGTCCATCCCCGGCATCGTCAACATCGCCGTCGACCTGTTCAAGGACACGACGCTCGTCTCCATCGTCGGCCTGTTCGACCTGATGGGCGTGGTGAACCAGTCGATGAAGGACCCCGCCTGGCTCGGCCTGGCCGCCGAGGGCTACACCTTCGCCGCCATCGTCTTCTTCTTTGCCTGCCTGGTCATTTCCCTCGGCGGCTCCCTCCTCGAACGCCGCTTCGCCGTCGCCCATCGCCGCTGACGCACGCAGCTCCTGTCGACTGCGTCATGAAATTGAAACACGCTTGTCATCAGGGCGTCTTTGGGCGTGTGATACCCGCCGGGGCGGAAGCGAGGACTCGAATGAACAAACGCAACGTGCTTCTGATCGTCGTCGATCAGTGGCGAGCCGACCACGTGCCGCATCTCGGGGCCACCCACCTGCGCACCCCGAACCTCGACCGGCTCTGCCGCCTGGGTGTCACCTTCCGCAACCACGTCACCACCTGCGTGCCCTGCGGCCCCGCCCGCGCCAGCCTGCACACCGGCCTGTACCTGATGAACCACCGCCAGGTGCAGAACTGGATTCCGCTCGATGCCCGCCACACCACCCTGCCGCGCGCCATCCGCACCTGCGGGCTCGATCCCGCGCTGATCGGCTACACCACCACGGTCCCGGATCCGCGCACCACCCACCCCAACGACCCGCGCTTCCAGAACCTCGGCGACATGATGGAAGGCTGGCGCCCCGTCGGCGCCTTCGGCCCGGGCCATGAGTTCTACTTCGGCTGGCTCGCCCAGAAGGGCTTCCCCCTGCCCAAGAACCGCGAGGAGATCTGGCTGCCGGAAGGCGAGGACGCCCTGCCCGGCGCCACCGCCCGCCCCGCCCGCATCCCCAAGGAACTCTCCGACAGTTATTTCTTTACCGAAAAGGCCCTGGAATACCTCAAGGGCCGCGACGGCCGGCCCTTCTTCCTCCATCTCGGCTACTACCGCCCGCACCCGCCCTTCGTGGTCAGCGCCCCCTACCACGACATGTATCGCCCGGAGGACATGCCGAAGCCCGTCGCCGCCCCCACGCCAGAGGCGGAGGCCGCCCAGCACCCGCTGCTCGCCCACTACCTGCGCCACACCCGCCAGGCCAGCTTCTTCACCGGCGGCCAAGGCATGATCGCGGAGATGGACCAGGCCACCATCGCCCAGATGCGCGCCACCTATTGCGGCATGATCGCCGAGGTGGACGACAACATCGGCCGCGTGCTCGACCTGCTCGAAGCCACCGGCCAGATGAAGGACACGCTCATCGTCTTCACCTCGGACCACGGCGAGCAGCTGGGTGATCACCACCTGGCCGGCAAGCTCGGCTACCACGACGAGAGCTTCCGCATCCCGCTCGTCATCGTCGACCCCGACGCGCCGGAACAGGCCGGCCGGATCGAAGACGCACCGACCGAATCGATCGATCTCATGCCCACCATCATCGACTGGCTCGGCGGCGAGGTCCCGCGCGCCTGCGACGGGCGTTCGCTGCGCCCCCTGGTGCTGGACATGAAGCCGGCCGACTGGCGCACCGAGCTGCACTACGAATACGACTTCCGCGACACCTTCCATTCCCGCGCCGAAACCGAACTCGGCCTGCACATGGACGAGTGCACCCTGCTGGTGATCCAGGACGCGAAGTGGAAATACGTCCACTTCACCACCCTGCCCCCGCTGCTCTTCGATCTCGAGACCGATCCCGGCCAGTTCACCAACCTCGCCGAGGATCCCGCCCACGCGGCCACCGTGAAGCACTACGCCCAGAAGGCCCTCTCCTGGCGCATGTTCCACGCCGACCGCACCCTCACCCATTTCCGCGCATCACCGAACGGCCTTGAGCGCCGTTCGACCCAACAGGGAGAGCCCGCATGATTCGCCTCACCCGCCGCGCCGCCCTTGCTGCCGGCGCCGCCTCCGCCACCCTGCCCCGCTTCGCCATCGCCCAGGCCGACAACCGGCCGACCATTACGGTGGCGGTGCAGAAGATCAGCAACACCAACACCTTCTCGGCGCTGCGCGAGCAGTCCAACGTCGGCACCCGCGTCGCCACGCTCATCACCGAGCGCCTGATCGACCTCAACTATCAGTCGAAGCTGGAGCCGGTGCCCGGCCTGGCCACCGAGTGGAAGCGCATCAGCGACACCACGGTGGAATTCAAGCTCCGCCCGGGCGTGAAGTTCCACGACGGCAGCGAAATGACCGCCGAGGACGTCGCCGGCAGCTTCTCGCCCCAGCACATGTTCGGCGAAACCCGCCCCACCGTGCGCGGCCAGACCATCGCGCTCAGCAACACCAATCCCGCCGTGTTCACCAAGGAACTGATCCGCGACGTGCCTCCCGTCGCCCGCCGCCTGTGGCCCGCGCTCGACCGCGTCGAGATCGTCGACAAGCACACCGTCCGCTTCGTCAACGCCGCGCCGGACGTGACCATCGAGGGCCGCGCCAGCGTGCGCGGCAGCGACATCGTCAGCTGGAAGGCCTACAACGCCGCGTCCTCCTGGCTTGAATACGCGCGCAAGCCGACCGGCACCGGCCCCTACAAGGTGCGCGAGTTCCGGCCCGACAACATGCTGATCCTCGATGCGCACGACGAGTACTGGGGCGGCCGCCCGCCCATCAAGACCCTGCGCTTCCTCGAGGTCCCCGAGGCCTCCTCGCGCGTCAACGGCCTGCTCTCCGGCGAATACCAGTTCATCGGCGACGTCTCGCCCGACCAGATCCCGCAGATCGAGCGCAACCGCGCCTTCAAGGTGCAGCAGAGCCTGGTGCCCAATCACCGCCTGATCGTGTTCGACAAGAACAACGCCCAGCTGCGCGACGCGCGCATCCGCCGCGCCATGACCCACGCCATCGATCGCAAGATGATCGTGGATGGCCTGTTCGGCGGCCGCACCAGCATCCCGCGCGGCCTGCAGTGGGATTTCTACGCCGACATGCTGATCGGCGACTGGAACGTGCCGAACTACGACCCCGCCCTGGCCCGCCAGCTGGTCCGCGATGCCGGCTACAAGGGCGAGCCGATCACCTACCGCGTCGGCCCCAACTACTACACCAACCAGACCCCCACGGCGCAGGTGCTGGTGGAGATGTGGAAGCAGGTCGGCCTCAACGTGCAGATCAAGATGGTCGAGAACTGGACCCAGATCTTCGAGCGCGGGCCGGAGCGCGCGGTGCGCGACTGGTCGAACTCCGCCACCTTCAGCGACCCCGTCTCCTCCATCGTCGCCCAGCACGGCCCCAACGGCCAGCAGCAGCAGATGGGCGAATGGACCAACGAGGAGATGAACCGCCTCAGCGTGGAGCTGGAAAGCAGCACCGACCGGGCCCGCCGCCGCCAGGTCTTCGCCCGCATGCTGGAGATCTGCGAGCGCGAGGATCCCGCCTACACCGTGCTGCACCAGACCGTCGTGTTCACCGCCAGCCGCAGCGAGTTCAAGTGGAAGGCCTCGCCCAGCTTCGCGATGGATTTCCGCGCCCACAACTGGGGCTGAGCGTGGCCGATCCGCTGGTCTCGATCCGCGATCTGCGGGTCGCCTTCCACGGCCTGCCCGCCCTGCGCGGCATCGATCTCGATGTCGCGCCGGGCGAGGCGGTCGGCCTTGTCGGCGAGTCCGGCTGCGGCAAGTCCGTCACCTGGCTCGCCGCCCTCGGCCTGCTGCCGCGCACCGCCGCCGTCTCCGGCAGCGTGCGGCTGGAGGGCCAGGAACTCCTCGCCGCCGCGCCCTCCGTGCTGGATCGCGTCCGCGGCGGGCGCATCGCCATGATCTTCCAGGACCCCGCCAGCGCGCTCAATCCGGTGAAGCGCGTCGGCGTGCAGGTGGCCGAGGCGCTGCGGCTGCACCGCGGCATGGAAGGCGCCACGGCGGAGGCGGAGGTGCTGCGCCTGTTCGACCAGGTCGGCATCCCCGATGCGAAGCGACGCATCCACATCTACCCGCACGAGATGTCCGGCGGTCAGAACCAGCGCGTGATGATCGCCATGGCCCTGGCTGGCCAGCCGGAACTGCTGGTGGCCGACGAGCCCACCACCGCGCTCGATGCCACCATCCAGGCCCAGATCCTCGACCTGCTGCGCCGCCTGCAGCAGGAAACCGGCATGGCCCTTGTGCTGATCAGCCACGATCTCGGCGTGGTGGCCGAGATGTGCCGCCGGGTCTGCGTGATGTATGCCGGCCGCATCGTGGAGGAGGCGCCGAGCGGGGAGCTGTTCGCCCATCCGCGCCACCCCTACACCCAGGGCCTGCTTGCCGCCCTGCCCGACATGGTCGGCCCGCGCCGCCGGCTGGAGGCCATCCCCGGCGGCGTGCCGGAACCGTGGAACATGCCGCCCGGCTGCGCCTTCGCCCCGCGCTGCGGCCATGCCACGCCGGCCTGCGATGCCGGCATGCCCGGCTTCGTGCCGGTTGGGCCGCACCACCAGGCCGCCTGCGTCCACGTCCAGCCCGCCACGGTGCCCGCATGAGCCTGCTGTCGCTGGAAGGCGTCTCGCGCGTCTATGCCACCCGCCGCGGCCTGTTCGGCACGCCGGTGCCGGTGCGGGCGGTGGACCACATCTCCTTCTCCGTCGCCCCCGGCCGCACGCTGGGCATCGTCGGCGAGAGCGGCTGCGGCAAGTCGACCACCGGGCGCGTGGCGCTCGGCATCGAGCGGCCGAGCGAGGGCACGGTCAGCTTCGAGGGCGCGGCCATGCCCACGCCCGGTACGCCGGAATGGCGCCGCCTGCGCGCCCGGCTGCAACTGGTCTACCAGGACCCGCTGGGCGCGATGGACCGGCGCCTCACCGTCGCCGCCCAGGTGGCCGAGCCGCTGGAGATCCACGGCATCGGCGACAAGGCGGAACGGCAGGATCGCGTGGCCGCCCTGCTGCGCGACGTGGGGCTGCGCGCCGACCTTGCCCAGCGCCATCCGCACGAGCTTTCCGGCGGGCAGCGCCAGCGTGCCGTGCTGGCCCGCGCGCTGGCCACCGATCCCGCGCTGCTGGTGGCCGACGAGCCGGTGAGCGCGCTGGATGTGTCGATCCAGGCGCAGGTGATCAACATGCTCACCGACCTGCAGGAGGCCCGCGGCATCGCCATGCTGTTCATCAGCCACGACCTCAAGGTGGTGCGGCAGGTGAGCCACGAGGTGGCGGTGATGTATCTCGGCCGCATCGTGGAGCAGGGTGATCCGGAAGCGATCTTCGCCGACCCGCTGCACCCGTATTCCCGCGCCCTGGTCTCCGCCATTCCCGTGCCGGGGCCGCGGCGGATCGAGCGCATCGTGCTTTCGGGCGACCCGCCCAACCCGGCCGACCGGCCTTCCGGCTGCGCCTTCCATCCGCGCTGCGCGCTGGCCACCGCTTCCTGCCGGGCGGAGGTGCCGCAGTTGAAGCCGGCGGCCGATGGACGGCAGGTCGCCTGCCACCTGGTGGAGGCCGCCTGATGCTGCGCTTCGTGGCCCTGCGCGTGGGGCGCGCCCTGCTGACCATCGCGCTGGTGGTGACCTTCGCCTTCGTGGTGCTGCGGCTTTCGGGCGACCCGGCGCTGATGATCATGTCCCCGGATGCTCCGCCGGAGGCGCTGGCGGCGTTCCGCCAGGCCTGGGGGCTCGATGAGCCGATCTGGCTGCAGTACCTGAAATACTTCACCGCCATCCTGCAGGGCGAGCTGGGCCAGTCGTTCCGCGACGGGCGGCCGGCGCTCGAGCTGGTGGCCGAGCGCATTCCGGCCACGCTGCAGCTGACGCTGCCGGCGCTGGCGCTGAAGGTGGGCCTGGGCGTGCCGGCCGGGATCTATGCGGCGCTGCATCGCAACTCCGCGATCGACCGGGCGGTGATGACGTTTGCGGTGACGGGCTTCACCGTGCCGAGCTTCGTGCTGGGGCTGGTGCTGGTGCTGGTGTTCGCGGTGCAGCTGGGCTGGCTGCCCAGCGGCGGGCAGGAGAGCTGGCGCAGCGTGATCCTGCCGGTGATCTCGATGGGGCTCGGCGGGGCGGGCATCCTGGCGCGGTTCACGCGCTCGGCCATGCTGGAGGTGCTGGGGCAGCCGTATATCCGCACCGCGAGCGCCAAGGGCGTGCCGTGGGGCCAGGTGGTGCGCGGGCATGCGCTGCCGAATGCGGCGATTCCGACCGTGACGATCGTGGGGTTCATGGTGGGCACGCTGCTGGCCGGCGCGGTGGTGGTGGAGAGCGTGTTCTCCTGGCCCGGGGTGGGGCGGCTGATGGTGGTGGCGGTTTCGAACCGGGACCTGGCGGTGGTGCAGTGCATCCTGCTGCTGGTCTCGGCGACGATGGTGACATCGAACCTGATCGTGGACCTGCTGTACGGGGTACTCGACCCGCGGTTGCGCGGCACGGCGCCGGCGGGGGGCGGGCACTGATGTCGGAGCAGGTTGTGCCCGTGGTGGCCGCGCCGCCGCGGCCGAAGGTTGCGATCCCGCCCGGGGTGGCGCTGGCGATGCTGTGGCTGGGGCTGATGGTGGCCACCGCCCTGCTGGCCGACGTGATCCGGCCGTATGGCATCACGGCGATGGATTTGCGGGCGCGGCTGCAGCCGCCGGTGGGGTTCGGCGGCGATTGGGCGCATCCGCTGGGGACGGACGAGCTGGGGCGGGACGTGTTCAGCCGGCTGGTGGAATCGATCCGCATGTCGCTGATGATCGCCTTCGGGGCGACGATCATCGCGGCCGTGTTCGGCACCACCATGGGCTTCCTGGCGGCGCATTTCCGCGGCTGGGTGGAGCAGGCGGTGCTGATGCTGATCGACTTCCAGGCCAGCATGCCGTTCCTGATCCTGGCGCTTTCGGTGCTGGCCTTCTTCGGCAACTCGCTGCCGCTGTTCATCTGCCTGATGGGGCTCTACGGCTGGGAGCGGCATGCCCGCATCTCCCGCGGGCTTGCGATCGCGGCGAATGCGCAGGGCTATGCCGCGGCGGTGCGGCAGCTGGGCGCGACGCCGATGCGGATCTACCTGAAGCACGTGCTGCCCAACATCGCCTCCACCCTGATCGTGGCGGCGACGCTGTCGTTCCCCGAGGTGGTGCTGCTGGAGAGCGGGCTTTCCTTCCTCGGGCTGGGGGTGCAGCCGCCGATGACCTCGCTGGGCAACATGGTGGGGTATGGGCGCGAGTATCTGACGCGGGCGCCGTGGATCCTGCTGTCGCCTTCCGTGGTGATCGTGCTGACGACGCTTTCGGTGAGCATCCTGGGCGACTGGCTGCGCGACCGGCTGGATCCGACGCTGACGTGAGCTGGGCCTTGCGGCGAGGCGGCGGGTCCCCTACCCCTCACCCTGCCCTCTCCCCCACGGTGAGAGGGGTCCTGGCGTGGAGCATGTGATGACCCTGATCGCTTCCCATCGCGGCGGTTCGCTTGAGGCGCCGGAGAATTCGCCGACCTCGTTCCGGCATACGGCGGGGCTGGCGGTGGAGCAGGTGGAGTTCGACATCCATCCGACCGCCGATGGGCAGATCGTGGTGATCCATGATGCGACGCTCGATCGGACCACGAACGGGACCGGGCCGGTGGCGGCGAAGACGCTGGCGGAGCTTCGGGCGTTGACCATCGCCGGGACGGCGGATGATCGGATCATGACGCTGGGCGAGGTGATCGAGCTGTTCCGGCCGACCGGGATCACGCTGCGCATGGAGGTGAAGTCCGACGTGGAGCACCAGCCCTATCCCGGGCTGCTGGCGCATGCGCTGCGGCTGCTGGATGCGGCGGGGATGCGGGGGCGCACGGTGGTGACCAGCTTCCTGGCGCCGATCGTGGCCGAGGCGGTGCAGGCGCCGGGGTTGGCGGGGCGGATCTGGCTGGTCTCGCCGGTGATCATGGATGATTGCGGGCTGGAGGGGGTGGTGGCGACGGCGGAGGCGCATGCGATTTCCCACCTGGGCATCCGGGCGAACCGGCTGGATGCGCGGGTGGCGGCGCATCTGCGGGCGGCGGGGCTGGGCGTGGGGGCCTGGGCGGTGAACGACGAGGCGAGCGTGCGCAAGGTGCTCGACCTCGGGATGGAGGTTTTCACCACCGATATTCCGACGAGGGCGCTGGCGCTGCGGGCAGAGCGGAACGGTTTGTAGTCGGAACGCTTTCGGCGCACGTCTCCCCGGTCAGTCCGGACCGTATTTTTTGCGCCAGTAGCGGATGGCGCGGTTCTCGTAGGGGCGAAGCTTCAGTTCGGGGTCAGTGAGCTTCCAGGTTCTGGGCCTGGGGGGCCTGGGCTTGCGCGGCTTGCG
>CANHCJ010000021.1 GCA_947458025.1 Rhodospirillales bacterium
CTGCGTCTCAAGACGCGGGAGAGTAGGTCGCCGCCAGGTCTTCCAATGCACCCAAACAAAATCACCCACGCGGGGTGGAGCAGCCCGGTAGCTCGTCAGGCTCATAACCTGAAGGTCACAGGTTCAAATCCTGTCCCCGCAACCAGATCCGATATCGCAAACGCCCCGATGGCACCGCCGTCGGGGCGTTTGCCGTTTGGGGGCCTATCCCAGCTCCTGCTCCACCATCCGGGCGAAGAAGCTGGCGCCGATCGGCAGCAGGTTGTCGTTGAACTCGTAGTAGGAGTTGTGCGGCGTCACGCGGAACCGGTCGTCCTCGCCCTGGCCGAACAGCAGGAAGGCGCCCGGCGTGCGCTCCAGGTAGAATGCGAAGTCCTCGCCGGCCAGGATCGGCTGGCCGCCGCGCAGCACGTTCTCCTGGCCCAGCACGGCGCCGGCCGCATCGGCGGCCCGGTCGGTTTCGGCAGCGGTGTTGATCGTGGGCGGATAGGCGCGGTTGTAGACGATCTCCGCGGTGCCCCCATGGGCTGCCGCGCAGTGGCTCACGCCGCGATGGAACAGTTCTTCCACGAGGTCGCGCACCTGCGGCTTCAGCGTCCGCACCGAGCCGCGAATCTCCACCGTCTCGGGGATCACGATGTTCGATGTTCCGCCATGGATCATGCCGATGCTGATGATCGCCGAATCGAGCGCGTTCACATGGCGCGACGGAATCGCGTTGATCACCCCGATCACCTGCGCGGCGATGGAAACGGTGTCGATCCCGTTCTGCGGCGTGGCGCCGTGGGTGGATTTGCCGCGCAGCGTGACGACGAAATAGTCGATCGCCGCCAGCGCCGTGCCGGTGATGGCGCGCACCTTGCCCAGCGGCACGTCCGGCGAGTTGTGAATGCCGTAGATCGAGTCGCAGGGAAAGCGCTCGAACAGCCCGTCGTCGAGCATGCGCTTGGCCCCGGCCAACCCTTCCTCCGCCGGCTGGAACACGAAATGCACGGTGCCGGAGAAGTTGCGCGTCTCGGCCAGGTATTTGGCGGCGCCGAGCAGCATGGAGGTGTGTCCGTCGTGTCCGCAGGCGTGCATCCGGCCAGGGATGCGCGAGCGGTGTTCGAAGGTGTTCGCCTCCTCCATCGGCAGCGCGTCCATGTCGGCGCGCAGCCCGATCGCGCGGTTGCCGCCGCCCGCCCCTTTGGTGCCGCGCAGCACCCCCACCACCCCGGTGCCGCCGAGCCCGCGATGCACCTCGATTCCCCAGGATTCCAGCCGCTCGGCCACCAGGGCGCTGGTGCGGTGCTCCTCGAATCCGATCTCAGGGTGGGCGTGGAAGTCGCGGCGCCACTCGGTCATCTCGGCCTGCAGCTCCACCAGGCGGGGATAGAGGTTCATCGTCACTCTCCTTCGGATCGGGCCGGCGTCATCGCTCGACGAACACGTAGCGGCGGGCGGCGGCGAAGTTCAGGAACATGCCCGCGGCCACCCCGGCGGCGATCGCCACCACCGGATAGGTGGCGCAGAAGGCGCTGTAGGTCACCAGCAGGGCGAACACGCCGCGGTTGACCACGAATCCCACGCTCTGCGTGGCCAGGAACACGGCCCATTGCCGGCCCGCCGACGTGCGCGCGGCGGAGCGGAAGGCCCACAGCCGGTTGAAGATCCAGGTGAAGGTCGCCGCCACCACGTAGGCCGCCGCGCCGGCCGCGTAGATTCCGATGGTGCCGCGCAGCGCATACACGGTGGCCGTGTCCACCACGAACCCGCCCGCGCCCACGGTGCCGAAGCGCAGGAACTGCATCGCAACCCCCGCCCGCGCCTCGCCCAGGATCCGTTCGAGCACTGCCTGCATCCTTCCCGCTTAGTCCGCCGGCGCCCGCAAGGGAAGCCCGGCAGCCGGAACGATAGGGGGTGCATCCCAGGTTAAACTTCCGCTAGGCTGCCTCCACAGGGATCGCCGACCCCGCCACGGCCCAACGCCGGGTGGGGCGATTGCCGATTGGAACAGGCTTCACCACAGGGGACTTTCATATGAAGCGACGCAGTCTGCTCAAGGGATTGGGTGCCGCCGGCCTTGGGCTCGCCGCACCGTCCATTGCCGCAGCGCAGGGCGCCAGGGTGCTCAAGTTCATCCCGCACGCCGATCTCACCGTGCTCGATCCGATCTGGACCACGGCCTACGTCACCCGCAATCACGGCTATCTCGTCTACGACACGCTGTTCGGCATGGACAACGACTACAAGACCACGCCGCAGATGGCCGAGGGCATGACCGTTGAGAACGACGGCAAGCTCGTCCGCATCACCCTGCGCGACGGGCTGAAGTTCCACGACGGCGAGCGCGTCCTGGCGAAGGACTGCGTGGCCTCCATCCAGCGCTGGGGCCGGCGTGACACCTTCGGCCAGACCCTGATGGCCGTTACCGACGAGGTGAGCGCGCCCGACGACAAGACCATCCAGTTCCGCCTCAAGCGCGCCTTCCCGCTGCTGCCCGATGCCCTGGCCAAGCCGCCGAGCAACTTCGCCGCGATGATGCCGGAGCGCCTGGCCAAGACCGACGCCTTCACCCAGATCACCGAGGTGGTGGGCAGCGGGCCGTTCCGCTTCCTGGCGCGCGAGCGCAATGCCGGCCACATGGTGGCCTATGAGCGCTTCGCCGACTACGTGCCGCGCGCCTCCGGCACGCCCAACGGCACCGCCGGCCCCAAGGTCGCGCATTTCGACCGCATCGAATGGCGCATCATCCCCGACCAGGGCACCGCCTCGGCGGCGCTGCAGTCGGGCGAGGTGGATTGGTGGGAATCCGTGGGCGGCGACTTCCGCCAGCTGCTCACCCGCGCCGGCCTCAACGTGCACGTGCTGGATCCCACGGGCTCCATGGGCTGCATGCGGCTGAACTTCCTTCAGCCCCCGTTCAACAACCCCGCGGCCCGGCGCGCCCTGTTCCGCGCGCTGAGCCAGACCGATTTCATGGAGGCGGCCTCGGCCGGCGATCCCTCCATGTACACCGTGCCCTCCGGCTTCTTCCCGCCCGGCACGCCCATGGCCAGCACCGCCGGCTTCGAGGCGTTCCAGGCGAAGCCCGATTTCGCCGCGGCCAAGCGCGAGCTGGAGGCCGCCGGCTACAAGGGCGAGCGGATCGTGCTGCTGCATGCCACCGACCTCACCTCGGTCAAGACGCTGGGCGACGTCGCCGCCGACATGCTGAAGCGCGCCGGCCTCAACGTGGAGGTGGCGTCCAGCGACTGGGGCACCATCGTGCAGCGGCGCGTCAAGAAGGATCCGGTGGCGCAGGGCGGCTGGAACGTCGGCTGCACCTACTGGTCCGGCCAGGACCATCTGACGCCCGCCGGCCATGTGTTCCTGCGCGGCACCGGCGAGCGCGGCGGCAACTGGGGCTGGCCGGAAAGCCCGCGCATCGAGGAACTGCGCGATGCGTGGTTCGCCGCGCCCGATCTCGCCGGCCAGCAGAAGGTGGCCGCCGACATCCAGCGCCAGGCCTTCATCGACGTGCCCTATGTCCCGCTCGGCCAGGTGCGCGGCGTCACCGCCTACCGCAAGAACATCTCCGGCGTGCTGCAGGGCATTCCCGTGTTCTGGAACGTCCAGCGCGTCACCGCCTGACGACGACCCCCATGCGGCGCGGGGCTTCGGTTCCGCGCCGCCACTTGGAACTGGAACCAAGACCATGCATCGACGTAGCTTCCTCGCCTCCGCGGCCGCCGGGCTGGCAGTGCCTTCGGTGGTGCGCGCGCAGGCCGCCTCCACGCTGCGTTTCATCGCCGAGATCGACCTCACCTTCCTCGACCCGCACTTCACGCCGGCCAACGTCACCCGCAGCCACGGCTTCATGGTGTTCGACACGCTGTTCGGCGAGGACGGCCGCGGCGGCACCTCGCACCAGATGCTGGAAGGCCATGTCGTCGCGGACGCCGGCAAGCTCTGGACGCTGACGCTGCGCGACGGCCTGCAGTTCCACGACGGCGAGCGCGTGCTGGCGCGCGATTGCGTCGCCTCCATCCGCCGCTGGGCCCGCCGCGACCCGATCGGCGAGGCGATGATGGCCGCGACCGACGAGCTCTCCGCGCCCGACGACAAGACGATCGTATTCCGGCTCAAGAAGCCGTTCCCCCTGCTGCCCTATGCCCTGGGCAAGGTCGCCTCGCCGATCTGCGCCATCATGCCGGCACGGCTGGCCGAGACTGATCCCTTCCGGCAGGTCACGGAGATGGTCGGCTCCGGCCCGTTCCGCTTCCTGGCCAACGAGCGCGTGCAGGGCGCGCGCAACGTCTACGCGAAGTTCGACAAATACGTGCCCCGCAAGGATGGCACCGTCACCTGGTCGGCCGGGCCGAAGGTGGTGCATTTCGACCGCGTGATCTGGACCACGATCCCCGACAACGCCACCAAGGCCAACGCGCTGCTGGCCGGCGAGCACGACTGGTGGGCCAACCCCGGCTACGACCTTCTGCCGCTGCTGCGCAGGAACCAGCGGATCACGCTGCAGATCCTCGACGAGATGGGCGGCGTCACCATGGTGCGCGGCAACATGCTGCAGCCGCCGTTCAACAACCCCGCCATCCGCCGCGCCCTGCTCAAGGCGATCGACCAGCGCGCCTTCATGGAAGCCATCGTCGGCGACGAGGTGGACTACATCCGCAATCCCTTCGGCGTGTTCCCGAACGGCTCGCCGATGGTCAGCACTGTCGGGATGGAGGTCCTGTCCGGCCCGCGCGACGTGGCCAAGGTGCGCGAGGAGATCAAGGCGGCCGGCTATGCCGGGGAGAAGGTGGTGCTGATCGTGCCCACCGACTACCAGGGCCTGAAGGCGACGGCCGATGTTTGGGCCGACCTGCTCAAGCGCTGCGGCATGGACGTGGACTACGTGGCCACCGACTGGGGCCAGATGCTGACCCGGCGCAACAACAAGGGGCCGGTCACGCAGGGGGGATGGTCCTGCTTCACCACCGGCTGGTCGGGCAGCAGCGTCGACACGCCGGCCGGGCATCCGCCGCTGCGCGGCAACGGCGACAGCCAGGCCGCCTGGCCCGGCTGGTACGTCAGCCCCAGGATGGAGGCGCTGCGGGCCGAGTGGTTCGATGCCCCGGACATGGCGGCACAGAAGGCAATCTGCGACCGCATCCAGGCGCTGTTCTTCGAGGAGGTGCCGTTCTGGCCGGTCGGCCAGGCGGTGGGCCCCACCGCCTACCGCAGGGACCTCACCGGCGTCGTGCAGGGCCACACCGTGTTCTGGAACGTCCGCCGCGCCTGACCGACACTTGCGGGGCAGGGGGCCACCCCCTTGCCCCGTCCATCCGCCCCGCCTGGAGACAGACCATGAAACGCCGCACCTTCCTCGCCACCGCCGCCGCCGGCGCCGCCCTCGCTCCCGCCGTCGTGCGCGCCCAGCGGCAGACCACGCTGAAGTTCATCCCGCAGATCGACCTCGCCTTCCTCGATCCGCACTGGACCACGGCCTACGTCACCCGCAACCACAGCTACCTCGTGTTCGACACGCTCTATGGCCAGGACGGCAACTACCGCATGTCGCCGCAGATGGTCGAAGGCGACGTGGTGGAAAATGAAGGCAAGCTCTGGAAACTCACCCTGCGCGACGGGCTGATGTTCCACGACGGCACGCCGGTGCTGGCGCGCGACTGCGTCGCCTCCATCAAGCGCTGGGCGCGGCGTGACGCGCTGGGCGATGCGCTGATGTCCGCCACCGATGAGCTCTCGGCCACCGACGACAAGACCATCCAGTTCCGCCTCAAGCGCGCCTTCCCGCTGCTGCGCGACGCGCTCGGCAAGTCGCCCTCGCCGATGTGCGCGATGATGCCGGAGCGCCTGGCCAACACCGACGCCTTCACCCAGATCCGCGAGATCATCGGCTCCGGCCCTTACCGCTACAAGGCGGACGAGCGCGTGCAGGGCTCGAAGAACGTCTACGAGAAGTTCGCCCAGTACAAGCCGCGCGAAGGCGGCACGCCCGATTGGACGGCCGGCCCGAAGCGCCCCTGGTTCGACCGCATCGAATGGACCACCATGCCCGATGCCTCGGTCGCCTCGGCCGCGCTGCAGAACGGCGAGCAGGACTGGTGGGAATACCTCACCCACGACCTGATGCCGCTGCTGAAGCGCAACAACCGCATCCGCGTGGCGATCCAGGACCCGACGGGCGGCGTGATGATGGCCCGCGCCAACCACCTCACCACGCCCTTCAACAACCCGCGCATCCGCCAGATCATCAACGCCGCGGTCAACCAGGCCGACTTCATGCAGGCCATCGTCGGCGACGACCCCAGCATGTTCTACACCCCGCTCGGCTACTTCACGCCCAAGACGCCGATGGCCAGCGAGGAAGGCCTGGGCATCTTCGTCGGCCGCAAGGACTTCGCCAAGATCAAGGCCGACCTCACCGCCGCCGGCTACAAGGGCGAGAAGGTGGTGCTGATGGTCGCGGTCGACTACCCGATCCTGAAGGCGCTCGGCGACGTGCTGGCCGACATGCTGCAGAAATGCGGCATGAACGTCGACTACATCGTCACCGACTGGGGCTCGATGCTGCAGCGCCGCGCCAAGAAGGACCCGGCGGAGCAGGGCGGCTGGAACCTCTTCGTCACCGGCTGGGCCGGCACCGACCACCTGAACCCCGCCGGCCACATCGCCCTGCGCGGCAACGGCGACGCCCCCAGCGCCTGGCCCGGCTGGTGCGTGAGCCCCGAGATCGAGCGCCTGCGCACCGCCTGGTTCGATGCGCCCGATGTCGCCACCCAGCAGCGGATCTGCGCCGACATCCAGCGCCAGGCCCTGGTCGACGTGCCCTACACCCCGCTCGGCCAGTACCAGCAGCCCACCGCCTACCGCAGCGACATCACCGGGGTGCTGAACGGCTTCGCCACCTTCTGGAACGTACGGAGGGCATGACCATGAACCTGCGGCGCCGCCAGTTTGTCGCCGGGGCCGGGGCAGGGGGGCTTGCCGCCACCCTGGCCCGCCCTTCCATCGCCCAGCCCGCCCGCGTGCTGAAGGCGGTGCCGCAGGCCAACCTCACCTCGATCGACCCGATCTGGACCACGGCCAACATCACCCGCAACTACGGCCACATGGTCTACGATACGCTCTACGGCATCGACCAGAGCTTCGTCGCCCGTCCGCAGATGGCCGCCGGCCACCTGGTGGAAGATGACGGCAAGCGCGTCATCATCACCCTGCGCGACGGCCTGCTGTTCCACAACGGCGAGCCCGTGCGCGCCGCTGATGCCGCCCAGTCGATCCGCCGCTGGAGCCAGCGCACCGCCTACGGCCTCAAGCTGAAGGACGTGCTCGACGAGATCTCCGCGCCTGACGACAAGCGCATCGTGCTGCGCCTCAAGAAGCCCTTCCCGATGCTGTTCCAGGGCCTCGGCCAGGTCAGCGGCGCCTGCTTCATCATGCCGGAAAAGGTCGCCCAGACCGACCCCTTCCGGCAGATCGACGACACCACCGGCTCCGGCCCGTTCGTGTTCATCCGCAGCGAATACAACACCGGCAGCCGCATGGCCTTCGAGCGCAACCCGCGCTACGTGCCGGTCGCCACGGGCGAGCCGAGCCTGATTGCCGGCCCGAAGCGGGTGTTCTTCGACCGTATCGAGTGGCACATCATCACCGATGCCGCCACCGCGGCGGCCGCCCTGCAGCGCAGCGAGATCGACTGGTTCGAGCAGCCGCCGCCGGAAATCCAGGAACTCCTGGCCCGCAACCGCGACATCGCGATCGAGCTGATCGACAACCTGCCGCTGGGCGGCGTGATGCGCCTCAACCACCTGCACCCGCCCTTCAACGACAAGCGCATCCGCCAGGCCATCCTGCCCGCCATCGACCAGACCGACTACATGAGCGCGGTCGTCGGCACCGACCCGGCCAACTACCGCGTCAACGTCGGCGTCTTCACGCCGGATACCCCGCTGGTGAACACCGTGGGCATGGAGGGCCTCACCTCGCCGCGCAGCATCGAGCGCGCGCGCGCCCTGCTGCGCGAGGCCGGGTACACCAACCAGCAGATGCGCCTGATCGGCCCGACCGACATCCTGGCCCCCGCCGCCCTCACCCAGGTGGCCGCCGACATGTTCCGCCGCCTCGGCATGAACATGGATTTCGCCCTGTCGGATTGGGGCACCGTCATCCAGCGCCGCACCTCGCGCGAGCCGGTGGAACGCGGCGGCTGGTCGGTGCTCTGCACCGCCTCCTCCAGCTTCGACCAGGCCGACCCGGCCGGGCATTCCA
The DNA here is from genome assembly GCA_947458025.1 of Rhodospirillales bacterium. Taxonomy (GTDB): domain Bacteria; phylum Pseudomonadota; class Alphaproteobacteria; order Acetobacterales; family Acetobacteraceae; genus CAMDGX01. The sequence goes on from CANHCJ010000021.1 coordinate 8,251, forward strand.
TGATCCGCGGCAACGGCACCGCCGGCTGGCCGGGCTGGCCGACAATTCCGGAACTGGAACGCCTGCGCGACGCCTGGTTCGACGCGCCGACGCTGGACGAGCAGAAGCGCATCGCCACGGAGATCCAGCGCGTGGCGCTGGACGAGGTTTCCTACATTCCTCTCGGCAGCTACTACGGAAAGACCGCGCTGCGGCGGAATCTCACGGGCCGGGTTCCAGGGTTGATGCTGTCGTGGAATTTGCGCCGTGTTTGACAGGAATGGCTTGCGGCAACCGGCGTCACGCCGCATAAATGTCATATCAGACCGGGTGGAGGCATTGCTGCCCGGTTTCTCCCGTTTTTCGGGAGACCTACAAAACAATGCCGTGGAAATGCCGGTCCCTTGCCCGATGGGCGGGGACAAGAAGGAAGTCGAGGCGTTGGCGACCATGCCCCCATGGCCAAATCCCCAGGGTGGCCCGCACAACGCGGCGACGTCCGACCTCCCTGCTTCGCTTGTCCATGCCTTAGTCTTGTCGGTTGGCTATGGCCAGCCGGCCCGGGCTGGGGCAGGCTATCCCCCGGCGCATCGCCCGGCCGCCCGCCGGTGCGCTGCGCCTGTCATGATGGAGCTTGCCGCGACGATGCCACGCCAGACCCCCACACGCCCCGGACCGGCCGCGCCGCGCCGGGCCGCGCGCACCACCCGGAGGTAACCAGGGGATGTTCGCCTATACCGTGCGCCGCGTCATCGCGACGATCCCCGTCATGGGTGTGGTCGCGCTGTTCGTGTTCAGCCTGCTCTACCTCGCCCCCGGCGACCCCGCCGCGATCATCGCCGGCGACCAGGCCACGCCCGAGGATGTGGAGCGAATCCGCGCCTCCCTCGGCCTCGACCGGCCCTTCCTGGTCCGGTTCCTGGAATGGCTCTTCCGGGTCCTGCAGGGTGATCTCGGGGTCTCGATCTTCACCAACCTGCCCGTTGCGCACATGATCAAGCAGCGGCTGGAGCCCACCTTCTCGCTGATGGCGCTCACGCTGGCGATCGCGCTCACCTTCGCCATCCCGATGGGCGTGCTGGCGGCCTGGAAGCAGGGCACCTGGATCGACCGGCTCGTGATGGTCTTCGCGGTGCTGGGCTTCTCCGTCCCGGTCTTCGTGGTCGGCTACCTGCTGGCCTACACCTTCGCGCTCCAGCTCGATTGGTTCCCGGTGCAGGGCTACACGCCCATTGCCAACGGCCTGGGTGGTTGGCTGTCCAACCTCATGCTGCCGGCCGTCGCCCTGGGCGGCGTGTTCATCGCGCTGATCGCACGCATCACCCGCGCCACCATGCTGGAGGTGCTGAGCCAGGATTACGTGCGCACCGCCAAGGCCAAGGGCGTCGGCCAGCGCGCGATCCTCTTCGTCCACGCGCTCAAGAACGCCGCGGTGCCGATCATCACCATCATCGGCCTCGGCTTCGCCGGGCTGATCGGCGGCGCCGTGGTCACCGAGAGCGTGTTCGCCATCCCCGGCGTCGGGCGCCTGGTGGTCGATGCCATCCTGCGGCGCGACTATCCGGTCATCCAGGGCGTCGTGCTGATGTTCAGCTTCGTCTACGTGATCGTGAACCTGATCGTCGACCTGCTCTACACCGTGTTCGATCCGAGGATCCGTTACTGATGAGCACCACAACCCTGCCCCCAGACGGATTCAACGCCGCACCGAAGCTCGCGGACGTGCTGCCGCCGCGCAAGGAGCGCGGACGGATCGGCATGTTCATCTACCGCCACCCGACCATCGCGGTCGGCGGGTTCATGGTCTCGCTGTTCGTGCTGATGGCGATCTTCGCCCCGCTGCTCTGGACGGTGGACCCCACCGCCCTGGCGCCGGCGCGGCGCACCCGGCCGCCCAGCGCGCAGTGGTGGTTCGGCACCGACATGCTCGGCCGCGACGTCTACTCCCGCGTCGTCTACGGCGCGCGCATCTCGCTGATCGTCGGCTTCGCAACCGCGATCATCTCGGCGGTCATCGGCCTCACCATCGGCCTGATCTCCGGCTTCATCCGCGCGGTCGATGCGGTGGTGATGCGGGTCATGGACGGCCTGATGTCCATCCCCTCCATCCTGCTCGCCATCGCCATGATGGCGCTCACCCGCGCCTCGGTGGAGAACGTGATCATCGCGCTCGTCATCGCCGACGTGCCTCGCGTGGCGCGCCTGGTCCGCGGCGTGGTGCTCACCCTGCGCGAGCAGCCCTACGTGGAAGCCGCGGTGGCGGCCGGCACGCGCACGCCGATGATCATCTGGAAGCACATCCTGCCCAACACCCTGGCTCCGGTCACGGTGCAGGCCACGTTCTTCTGCGCCTCGGCGATGATCTCGGAAGCCACGCTGTCCTTCATCGGTGCCGGCACCCCGCCGATCATCCCCTCCTGGGGCAACATCATGGCCGAGGGCCGCGCGCTGTGGCAGGTGAAGCCGTACATCGTCTTCTTCCCCGCCATCTTCCTTTCGATCACCGTGCTGTCCGTGAACCTGCTGGGTGACGGCCTGCGCGATGCGCTCGACCCGCGCATGGCCAAGAGGATCTGACCCCAGATGTCTTCTTCCTCCCCGCTCCTCGACATCCAGAACCTGCAGACGCATTTCGGCACCATCGACGGCGTGGTCCGCGCCGTCGAGGGCGTCAGCTTCCACATCAACGCCGGTGAAACCCTCGGCGTGGTGGGCGAAAGCGGCTGCGGCAAGTCCGTCACCGCCATGTCCATCCTGCGGCTGATCCAGCAGCCGCCGGGGCGGATCGCCGGCAAGATCCTGTTCAAGGGCACCAACCTCCTCGAACTGTCCGAACCCGAGATGCAGTCCATCCGCGGCAAGGACATCTCGATGATCTTCCAGGAGCCGATGACCTCGCTGAACCCGGTGCTCACCGTGGGCCGGCAGATCGGCGAGACGGTGATGCTGCACGAAGGCCTGTCCGCCAAGGATGCGGAACAGCGGGCCATCGAGATGCTCACCCTGGTCGGCATCCCGGCGCCGGCCCGGCGCGTGCGCGAGTATCCGCACCAGCTCTCCGGCGGCATGCGCCAGCGCGTCATGATCGCCATGGCGCTGGCCTGCTCGCCGCAGCTCCTGGTGGCCGACGAGCCGACCACCGCGCTGGATGTCACCATCCAGGCGCAGATCCTGGAGCTGATGCGCGACCTCAAAACCCGCGTGGGTGCTGCCATCATGCTCATCACCCACGACCTCGGCGTGGTGGCGGAAATGTGCCAGCGCGTGGTGGTGATGTATGCCGGGCGCAAGGTGGAGGAAGGCTCGGTGGAGGAGATCTTCCTCAACCCGCTGCATCCGTACACCCAGGGCCTGATGGGCTCCATGCCCAAGCTCGGCTCCTCGCTGCACGAATCCGGCCGCAGCAAGCTCACCGAGATCCAGGGCGTGGTGCCAAGCCTGCGCAAGCCCATCATCGGCTGCGCCTTCGCCAGCCGTTGCCCCAAGGTCACCGACGCCTGCCGCCAGATGGCCCCCGCCATCGAGGAAAAGGCCCCGAACCATCTTGTCGCATGCCACTACGCCCCGCGCGCGGCGGCTGCGGCCTGAAGAGGTAGAGAATGAGCAATTCCCAGACCCAGGCGTCGAGCAGGCCGCTGCTCGAGGTCAAGGGCCTCAAGAAGCACTTCCCGATCCACGGCGGCATCCTCGGCGGCAAGGTCGGCAACGTCTACGCCGTCGATGGCGTCAGCTTCTCGATCAACCGCGGCGAGACGCTCTCGCTGGTCGGCGAATCGGGCTGCGGCAAGTCCACCGTCGGCAAGGCCGTCCTGCGCCTCTACCCGATCACCGACGGCGAGGTGATGCTGGATGGCCGGCGCGTGGACAACCTGCCCGCCGGCGAGCTGCGCCCGCTGCGCAAGCGCATGCAGGTGGTCTTCCAGGACCCGTTCAGCTCCCTGAACCCCCGCCAGCGCCTGCGCGACATCATCGCCGAGCCGATCGTCAACTTCGGCATGGCCTCCGGCTCGGAGCTGGATGACCGCGTCGGCGACCTGCTCGACAAGGTGCGTCTGCCACGCGAGGCGATGTACCGCTACCCGCACGAATTCTCGGGCGGCCAGCGCCAGCGCATCGCCATCGCCCGCGCCCTCGCCCCGGGCTCCGACCTCATCATCTGCGACGAGGCGGTCTCCGCGCTCGACGTGTCGGTGAAGGCGCAGATTGTCAACCTCCTGTCCGATCTGCAGGACGAGCTGGGCCTGGCCCTGCTCTTCATCAGCCACGACCTTGCCATCGTGGAACACCTCACCCACCGGGTGGCGGTGATGTATCTCGGCAAGATCGTGGAGCTGGCCGACCGCAAAACGCTGTTCGGCACGCCGCACCACCCCTACACCCGCGCCCTGCTCTCCGCCGTGCCGGTGCCGGACCCGACGGTGAAGCGCCAGCGCATCATCCTGCGCGGCGACGTGCCGAGCCCGATCAACCCGCCCAGCGGCTGCCGCTTCCACACCCGCTGCCCGTTCGTGTTCGACCGCTGCAAAACCGAGGAACCGCAACTGCGGGATGTCGGCATGGGCCGCATGTCCGCCTGCCACCTCGATGTCGTGCCCGACCAGGTGCCCGAAGCCAACCGGCAGGCCGTCGCGGCCTGAGCCAACGTCGTTCCCATCGGCCGGGGCGGGCGAATTCCCGCCCCGGCGAACGGCAATGGGCCTGCCCTTCGGGGCAGGCCCTTCGCATGCGCGGGCATGTCCTGCCGCCTCGCGTCCCCTTCTTCGGGGCTTGGCATCGCGCGGCGCTTGACCATCTCCCGTGCGGGTGCCAACACTCGCCCGCATAGGCGCGCCACCCATGGCGCCCGGTGAAACACGCTCGACAGGGGAGGACACGATGCCTCAGGTGACGCTGACGGTGAACGGCAAGGCCGCAACCGTGGAGGTGGAGGGCCGCACCCTCCTGGTCGAACTGCTGCGCGAGAAGCTGGGCCTCACCGGCACCCATGTCGGCTGCGACACCAGCCAGTGCGGCGCCTGCGTGGTCCACGTGGACGGCAACTCGGTGAAGGCCTGCACCATGCTGGCCGTCCAGGCCGATGGCAGCAGCATCACCACCATCGAGGGCCTGGCCAAGGCCGATGGCACCCTGCACCCGATGCAGGAGATGTTCCGCGAGCATCATGCCCTGCAGTGCGGCTTCTGCACCCCGGGCATGGTCATGGCCGCCGTCGACCTCGTGGCCAAGAACCCGCAGGGCCTCACGGAGGAGCAGATCCGCCACGGGCTCGAGGGCAATCTCTGCCGCTGCACCGGCTACCACAACATCGTCAAGGCGATCTCGGCCGCGCAGCCGCTGATGCACGCCAAGGCCGCCGAGTAAGCATCCGCACAGAAACGATCCCGGCGCGCCGCCTGATGCGCGCCGGATGGGGGGTACCATGAACGCACCGTTCGAGGGCATTGGCGCCTCGGTCCGCCGCAAGGAGGACCTGCGCTTCATCTCCGGCCGCGGCAACTACACGGACGACATCAACCGTCCGAACCAGACCTACGCGGTCTTCCGCCGCAGCGACCGTCCGCACGCCAAGATCATCTCCATCGACACCTCGGCCGCCAAGGCCGCCCCGGGCGTCGTGGCCGTCTACACCGCCGAGGACCTCGCCGCGATCGGCGGCCTGCCCTGCGGCTGGCAGATCCACTCCAAGGACGGCTCGCCGATGGCCGAGCCCAAGCACCCCGTGCTCGCCGAAGGCAAGGTCCGCCACGTCGGCGACCCCATCGCGGTGGTTATCGCCGAAACCAAGCAGCAGGCCCGCGACGCCGCCGAGCTGATCAACATCGATCTGCAGGATCTGCCCAGCACCGCCACCGTCACCGATGCGCTGAAGCCCGGCGCCGCCCAGATCCACGACAACGCCCCCGGCAATGTCTGCTACGACTGGCACATCGGCGACAAGGACGCGGTCGACGCCGCCTTCGCCAAGGCTGCCAAGGTCGTGAAGCTGGACCTCGAGAACAACCGCCTGGTCCCGAACGCCATGGAGCCCCGCGTGGCCCTCGGCGACTACGACCGCCACACCGGCGACTACACGCTCTTCACCACCAGCCAGAACCCGCACGTCATCCGCCTGCTCATGGGCGCCTTCGTGCTGCAGCTGCCGGAACACAAGCTGCGCGTCGTGGCGCCGGATGTCGGCGGCGGCTTCGGCAGCAAGATCTACCACTACGCCGAGGAAGCCACCGTCACCTGGGCCGCCGGCCGCCTCGGCCGCCCGGTGAAGTGGACCGCCGACCGCACCGAATCCTTCATGTCGGATGCCCACGGCCGCGACCACGTCAGCACCGCCGAGATGGCGCTCGATGCCCAGGGCAACTTCCTGGCGTTGCGCGTCAACACCCTGGCCAACATGGGCGCCTATCTGTCCACCTTCGCCCCCGCGGTGCCCACCTACCTCTACGCCACACTGCTCGCCGGCACCTACAAGACCCCGGTGATCTACGCCGAGGTGAAGGCCGTCTTCACCAACACCGTCCCGGTCGATGCCTATCGCGGCGCCGGCCGCCCGGAAGCCACCTTCCTGCTTGAACGCCTGGTCGACACCATCTGCCACGACACCGGGGCCGATCCGATCGCCATCCGCCTGCAGAACTTCATCCCGAAGGATGCCTTCCCGTACCAGACCCCGGTGGCCCTGCAGTACGACAGCGGCGACTACTTCACCACGATGGAAGTGGCGCTGAAGAACGCCGACTACGCCGGCTTCCCGGCCCGCAAGGCCGCTGCCGCCGCGAAGGGCAAGCTGCGCGGGATCGGCATCTCCACCTACCTCGAAGCCTGCGGCATCGCCCCCTCGGCCGTCGTCGGCTCGCTCGGCGCGCGTGCCGGCCTCTATGAGGTCGCCAACATCCGCGTCCACCCCACCGGCTCGGTCTCGGTCTTCACCGGCACCCACAGCCACGGCCAGGGGCATGAGACCACGCTGGCCCAGCTCGTCACCAGCCAGCTCGGCGTGCCCTTCTCCCAGGTGGAGATCGTCCACGGCGACACCAACCGCATCCCCTTCGGCATGGGCACCTACGGCAGCCGCTCGCTCGCCGTCGGCGGCACCGCCATGGTGAAGGCGATGGACAAGATCATCGCCAAGGGCAAGAAGATCGCCGCCCACCTGCTCGAAGCCTCGGTGGACGACATCGAGTTCGCCGACGGCACCTTCAAGGTCGCCGGCACCGACCGTGCCAAGACCCTCGGCGAGATCGCCCTCACCGCCTACGTCCCGCACAACTACCCGATCACCGAGATCGAGCCGGGCCTCGACGAAACCGCATTCTACGACCCCGCCAACTTCACCTTCCCCGGCGGCTGCCACGTCTGCGAGGTGGAGATCGATCCGGAAACCGGCGTCACCAGCATCGTGAACTTCACCGCGGTAGACGATGTCGGCCGCGTCGTGAACCCGATGATCGTGGAAGGCCAGGTCCAGGGCGGCGTCGCCCAGGGCATCGGCCAGGCGCTGCTCGAGCACGCGGTCTACGACAGCAACGGCCAGCTCCTGTCCGGCTCGTTCATGGACTACACCATGCCGCGCGCCGACAACCTGTCCAACATCTCGGTCGCCACCGAGAACACGATGTGCACGCACAACCCGCTCGGCGTGAAGGGCTGCGGCGAGGTCGGTGCCATCGGCTCCCCGCCCGCGGTCATCAACGCCGTGGTCAACGCGCTGAAGCAGTACGGCGTGCGCCACATGAACATGCCCGCCAGCCCGGAGAAGATCTGGGGCATCATCAACGCCGGCCGCAAGGCCGCCGAGTAGCACGAGGAACCCGACATGTACGATTTCGGATACACCAAGCCCTCGAGCCTCGCCGACGCGGTCGCCGCCCTCGCCGGCGACGATGAAGCCAAGGCCCTCGCCGGCGGCCAGACCCTGATCCCGGTGCTGAAGCAGCGCCTGAACAAGCCCAGCAAGGTCGTCGACCTGTCCAAGCTGGGCCTGTCCGGCATCACCGTCACCGGCGACAGCGTCACCATCGGCGCCATGACCAACCACGCCACGGTCGCCGCCTCGGCCGACGTGAAGCGCGCCATCCCGGCGCTGGCGGCCCTGGCCGGCGGCATCGGCGACATCCAGGTCCGCAACCGCGGCACCATCGGCGGCTCGCTGGCCAACAACGACCCCTCGGCCTGCTACCCCTCGGCCGTGCTGGCCCTCGGCGCCACCATCACCACCAACAAGCGCAGCATCGCCGCGGACGACTACTTCCAGGGCATGTTCACCACCGCGCTCGAAGCCGGCGAGGTCATCACCTCGGTCAGCTTCCCGATCCCCGCGAAGGCCGCCTACATCAAGTTCAAGAACCCGGCCTCGCGCTACGCCATGGTGGGAGTGTTCGTCGCCACCGGCCCGAAGGGCGTGCGCGTTGCCGTCACCGGCGCCGGCCAGGGCGGCGTCTTCCGCCACACCGCCGCCGAAGCCGCCCTGTCCAAGTCCTGGTCCCCCGCCGCCATCGACGGCGTGTCGATCAGCCCGGACAACATGAACAGCGACATCCACGCCAGCGCCCCCTACCGCGCGCACCTCGTGGGCGTCATCACCAAGCGCGCCGTCACCGCCGCGGGCTGATCCCCGCGCCCAACGCCTAGGAAACAGGGGGCCTCGTGCCCCCTGTTTTCATATGGTCCACAAGCCGCCGCGTTTTGGCGCAGCAAGCGAAGCGGTCACAGAGACCACAGAGGACCACAGAGACCACAGAGAAGCAGCAGCAGCCTTCCGCCATGCCGGGCTCCGAAGCACCGCCTCTCCCCCACCGCCTTTCTTCTCTGTGCTCTCCGTGGCCCTCCGTGTCCTCTGTGACCCCTTCGCTTTCTTCCCTCCCCGCGCGCACGGCATCTCCCACTCACCCCGCCCCCCACGAGGCCCCCGCCATGCAGGTCACCGAGCACGTCTGCCGCACCGCGCGCCACACCAGCTTCTACCTCCAGGCCGGCAACGCCTCCGCCACGCCGATCATCTTCGTCCATGGCTGGCCCGAGCTCGCCATCTCCTGGCGCCACCAGCTCCCCGCCATGGCCGCCCTCGGCCTGCGCGCCATCGCGCCGGACATGCGCGGCTACGGCCGCTCCAGCGTCTATTCCACCCACGCCGACTACGCGCTGGAACATGCCGTGCAGGACATGCTGGAACTGCTCGACCACCTTGGCGCCGAAAAGGCCATCTGGGTCGGCCACGACTGGGGCGCCCCCGTCGTCTGGTCGCTCGCCAGCCACCATCCGGAACACTGCCACGGCGTGGCCAATCTCTGCGTGCCCTACTACGCGAAGGGCTTCGCGCCGGAGAACTTCCTGCCCCAGGCCGACCGCACCCTCTACCCGGAAGCGGATTTCCCCTACGCCCAGTGGGAATACATGGCCTTCTACCAGGAGAACTTCGCCCGCGCCCACCAGGGCTTCGAGGCGAACGTGGCCAACACGGTGAAGGCCATGTTCCGCCGCGGCAACCCCGCCGCCGCCGGCACCCCGTCGCGCACCGCCCTGGTCCGCAAGGGCAATGGCTGGTTCGGCCCCGCCAATGCCGCCCCCGACGTCCCGCGCGACCCCGAAGTCCTCACCGAAGCCGACTGGCACGCCTACACCGCCGCCCTCACCCGCACCGGCTTCTTCGGCCCCGACAGCTGGTACATGAACTTCCCCGCCAACCTGGCCTATGCGAAGCACGCCAAAAACGCCGGCAAGCTCACCCTCCCGGTCCTCTTCCTGCACGGCGCCTACGACTACACCTGCGAAACCATGACCTCCCGCCTCGCCGAGCCCATGCGCCAGGACTGCACCGACCTCACCGAGGTCGTCGTGAACTCCGGCCACTGGATGGCCCAGGAACGCCCCACGGATGTGAACGCTGCCCTGGCCAAGTGGCTCGCCGCCAGGCTCCCCGCCCTCTGGTAGGGCGGGTCGCGAAGCGGACCCGCCATCCCCGACCTCTCCCAGTCAACCGTTTCCCTGCCTAACAATAATCGCCAAACAGCCTATTTTTTCCTTGTTCACCGGTGTTGCGTTTGCCATATTAACCGGTGATGGCCACATCAACCGCCGCACCGGTCGAAGCCGACGCACCGCGCCCCTGGGCGCGGGCCATCCTGCACGCCCGGATTCCGGCCGCCCTCAAGCTCCTGCTCCTGGCCCTTCTCGCCGCCTTCTCGAAGGCGGACACCTCCGGCCGCACGCTGCGCGCCCTGCGCCAGGACTGGCTCTTCTCCACCCACGCCGACCTCGCCGACGACCTGGACTCCGCCGGGAACCCGTACACCCTCCGCCGCCTCCTCCAACTGCGCGCCATGATCGGCTGGCTCATGCGCGGCACCCGCAACCGCGGCATGACCCTTTCGGGCCACCGCGCGCCCGGAATCTGCCCCCCGCAGTCCGCCCGCGCGCCGCCATAGCGCCCGCGCACGCCCAAATTCACCCCGAATCCGTCGCGAAAACCCCGCGTCCCGCGGCGACGACTCACGCCCCTCGCAGGGCGGGTCGCGAAGCGGACCCGCCACCCCCCGAGGGCTCCAGGACGAAGACCGTCTCGTTCCCGTCCCGGCCGACAGCCCGAAACCCGAGCCGCTCGTAGAGCCGGCGCGCCGGATTGCCGTCCAGCACGCTCAGCCGAACCGGCAATCCCGCTGCCGTGGCATCCGCAATCACCCCCTCCACAACCCACCGGCCAACCCCCGATCCCTGGCGCGAGGGCAGGATCTGCACCTGGTGCAAGATCCAGGCGTCAGAATCCCGATAGGCCTTCACCATCCCGACCGCCTCGCCATCCAGCAGAACGATCCGGATGTCCCCGAACCGATGGCGCATCCTCTCGCGATGCGCCTCCTGCGTGGTGGGCTCACCGGCGCGCTTCAGGTGCTCGGTCATCGTCTGCTGCCGCAACGACAGCAGGAACCCCTCGTCAGCCGGCACGGCTCGGCGCAGCGAAAGCGGGCAAGGCGCCATCTCGCCCCTACCCGAACGTGGCGAACATCTCCTCCATCGCCACCAGCTGGTTCCCCTTCGCCGAGGAGGGCACCAGCACCACGGTCCGCACCCCCGCATCCTGCCAGGCCTCCACGCGCTCGCGCACCTGCGAAGCGGTCCCGAACAGCGTCACATCGGCCAGCCACCGGTCGGTCAGCATCCGCGGCACATCGTCCCGCCGCCCCTCGTCGATCGCCTTTTCGATGTCGAGCATCTCCTGCTCGTAGCCCGCCTCCTTCCAGTAGTTCCGGTAGTTCGGCAGGAAGGCGTAGCCGGTCAGCGTCCGCCGGTTCACCGCCTTCGCGGCCTCCAGGTCGTCGCTGATGCAGGTCGGGATCATGTCCGCCACCATGAAGCCGGGGTCCGCCCGCTTCCCCTCCGGCAGGGCGGACAGCGACGCCTTCATGTGGCTCAGGCAGGCATTGGCGAAGATCACCCCTTGGCTGATCTCCCCGGCCAGCGCCACCATGCGCTTCCTCATCGCCGCCAGCACCACCGGCGCCAGCGGTCCCACCCCTTCCTGCGCCAGGTAGCGCTCCACGAAGCCGCGCGTATCCCCCAGCGGCTTGCCCGGCGTCACCCCCATCCGCACATGGCTCGGCCCATGCGCGATCCCGATGCCCAGCGAGAACCGCCCGCCCGAGACCTCATGCATGAACGCGGAGGACGCCGCGAAATCGCTCACCGTCCGCGCATAGATCGGCGCGATCGCGGTGCAGAACGAAATGGTCGAGGTGTTCCACGCCAGCGCCTCGCAGAGCGACATGTTCGCCCCCAGGCTCGGGCAGAACAGCCCGGCATAGCCCCGCCGCTCGATCTCCTGCGCCAGCTCCACCACCCGCTTCCGCCGTCCGGGCGTGGCCACCAGTCCAACCGCCGGCATGTTCTGCGCCATCTCGTTCTCTCCCTCTCGTTCCCAACACCCTACGCGTCCGGAACACCTTGCGGGAGAGGGCAGGGGGCGGCAAACCTGCCGCACGCCCACGCGAAAAGGACCCCGCCATGCCCTTCGATTTCCTCGCCCACCGCAAGAAGGCAATCATCGGCATGGTCCACCTCGGCGCGCTGCCGGGCACCCCGCTCTACGACGCCAAGGGCGGCATCCCGAAGCTGATCGAAGGCGCGCTGGCCGACATCGAGGCCCTGCAGCAAGGCGGCGTCGACGCGCTGATGTTCGGCAACGAAAACGACCGCCCCTATTCGCTGAAGGCCCCGCCCGCCAGCATCGCCGCCATGTCCGCCATCGTCTCGGCGGTGAAGCCGGCGCTGCGCATCCCCTTCGGCGTCAACTACCTCTGGGACCCCACCGCCAGCATCTGCATCGCCGCCGCCACCGGCGCCGCCTTCGTCCGCGAGATCTTCACCGGCGTCTACGCGTCCGACATGGGCCTCTGGGCGCCCGACTGCGAAACCGCCCTGCGCACCCGCCGCGACCTCGGCGTGCCCCACCTCAAGCTCTGCTTCAACATCAACGCCGAATTCGCCACCCCGATGGACACCCGCCCCATCGGCCTGCGCGCCAGGTCGGCTGTCTTCTCCTCGCTGGCCGACGCCATCATGGTCTCCGGCCCCCTCACCGGCCAACCGGTCGACCAGTCCGACCTCCGCCAGGTCCGCGAGGCGGTCACCGATGTCCCCGTCTTCGTCAACACCGGCGTCAATCTCGACAACGTCCAGGCCATGCTCGCCCTGGCCGACGGCGCCGTCGTCGGCACCCACTTCAAGCACAACGGCATCACCTGGAACGCCGTCGACCCCACCCGCGTGAAGCGCTTCATGGACAAGGTTGGAACACTGCGCTGAAGGAAAAGGGATTTCACATGGAGACGGAGAGACGAAGAGAAGAAAGCAAACACGCCTTCCTGGCTTCTCTCCGTCTCTTCGTCTCCATGTGACTCCTTCTTGCTTCTTCACCAGGCACACACCCCATGTTCGCCATCGGCCTCGACATCGGCACCACCTCCACCATCGGCATCCTGATCGAGCTGCCGAACCGCGTCGCCGCCCTTGCCTCCCGCCCCGCCACCCTCAGCGCCCCGCACCCCGGCTGGGCGGAAGCCGATCCGCGCCAGTGGTGGCAGAACGTCTGCGCCATCTGCCAGGAACTGCTGGCCGCCGAACCCCGCGCCCGCACCGCGCTGGCCGGCCTCGGCGTCGCCGGCATGCTCCCGGCCCTGGTGCTGCTCGATGCCAACGGCAACCCGCTCCGCCCCAGCATCCAGCAATCCGACGCCCGCTGCGATGCCGAGCTCACCGAACTCCTCGCCACCACCGACCAGGCCGCCTTCCTCGCCACCGCCGGCAACGGCCTCAACCAGCAGGTCGCCGCCCCCAAGCTGCGCTGGCTCGCCCGCCACGAACCCGCAACCCTCGCCGCCGCCCGCACCCTCACCGGCTC
>CANHCJ010000022.1 GCA_947458025.1 Rhodospirillales bacterium
GCGCGCTCTCGGCCGGGGCCACCAGCCGCGCCCCGCCATGCCGCGCCAGGAGCGCCGCCGCGATGCCGGCAGCCACCAGCACGGCGGCCAGCCCGGCCAGCGTGGTGCGCCAGCCGAAGGCCTCGTTGCACCAGTGGAAGGCGGGCGTCGCGATCATCGCGCCGAGAGGATAGAGCGAGACGATGTAGCCGTTCACCAGCCCCTGGCGGCGGCGCACCAGCATGTTCACGCCCTGCTGCAGCAGGATGTAGGCCACCCCGCCGCCGGTGCCGAACACCACGCCATAGCCGAGCAGCAGCTGCGGGAGCCCCTGGGCCATGGAGGCCAGCGCGATCCCGCCGGCCGCCACCACCGCGGCGGCGAATACCAGGATGGGTGCCGAGGCCACCCGGAACAGGAACGCCGCCCCCACCGAGCCCACGGTGAACCCCACCGTGGCCAACCCGAACACCAGCGAGAGGGCGGAGCGCGGGATGTCCAGCTCCTGCTCGATCGGGCGCAGGAAGACGCTGAAGGAATACACGGAGCCCAGCGGCAGGTTCAGCAACGTGGCCGCCAGCAGCGCCGCCCACAGGCGTTCAGCACGGGCAGGCGGGGCGAGCGCGGAAACGGACATGGCCCGAGCCTACGCCGCCCCCCTGGCCACGCAAGCCGTTCCTCGCCACACTCGCCGGATCGACCATGGCAGGAGGGGCCCGTCCATGAAATTCCACTGGTTCGCAGAGGCCAGCTACCCGAAGCTGCCGCCGGATTTCCGCGCCAAGAAGATCTCCTCCTGGGTGGACACGCCGAAATCGCTGCACGACCCGCACGTGGTGGGCGAGATGTGCCGCATGTTCATCCGGCTGATGCAGCAGGCCGACCGGGACGGGTTCGACGGGTTGGCGGTGAACGAGCACCACCAGACGCCGTTCGCGGTGACGCCCTCGCCCAACCTGCTGGCCGCGGCGCTGGCGCACACCACGCAGCGCGCCGCCATCCTGATCATCGGCGACAGCCTGGCGCTGTACAACCCGCCGACCCGGGTGGCCGAGGAGATGGCCTGGCTCGATTGCCTCTCCGGCGGGCGGGTGATCGCCGGCTTCGTGTTCGGCACGCCGATGGACAGCGTGTACGCCTACGGCATCCCGCCGGCCGAGCTGCGCGACCGGTTCGAGGAGGCGCGCCAGCTGATCCTGAAGTCCTGGGCCGAGCAGGAGCCGTTCGCGTTCAACGGCAAGTACACCAAGCTGCGCTACGTGAATTTGTGGCCCAAGCCGATCCAGCCGAAATTCCCGATCTGGGTGCCCGGCTCCGGCAGCGTGGAGACCTGGGATCTCTGCATCGAGAACGACTACTGCTACGGCCACCTCAGCTTCTCCGGCCTGCATTCGGCCAAGCCGCTGGTGGATGCCTGGTGGGAATACTGCGACATGCGCGGGGCGGATACGAACCCGCACCGCATGGCCTTCACCCAGCTGATCTGCTGCGCCAACACCGATGCGGAGGCGGAACGCCTCTACACGGACGGGGTGAAGTATTTCTACCGCAACCGCTACACCAACCCGGCCTATGAGGCGCCGCCGGGCTACCGCTCCAGCAAGTCGGTCCAGGCCATCATGGGCCATCGCAAGATCGCGGAATCGAAGCTTTCGGCCGAGGACCGGGCGCGGGCGGCCAGCGGCGAGATGAGCTTCTGGGAATACGACAAGCACGGCTTCATCATCGCCGGCACGCCCGCGCGGGTGCGCCAGCGCCTGCGGGAGATGTGCACCGACCTGCGCATCGGCCAGCTGATCGCCTGCCTGCACCAGGGCGACCTGCCGGAGGAAGTGGCGGTGGAGAACACCCGCCTGATGGGCCAGGAGGTGATGCCGGGCCTGCGCGACCTCTGGGCCGAGCACGAGGATCGCTGGACGCCGGCGGCCACGCAGCTGCCCCTCGCCAAAGCCGCGGAGTAACGACGTGCAGTTCCAGACCTTCGGCGCCGCCTCCGTGCGGCTGTGGCGCTTCGGCCAGGGCCACCCCGTGTTGTGGCTGCACGGGTTCGAGGGCCATCCCGGCGACGCACCCTACCTTCGCCGCCTCGCCGAGACCCGGCTGGTGATCGCCCCGGAACACCCCGGCTTCGGCGAGAGCGAGGGGCTGTCCGCGATGCAGGACATCACCGACCAGGCGCTGCATTTCCGCCGCGTGATCCGCGCCCTCGGCACGCGGCGCATCGACGTGATCGGGCACTGCCTGGGCGGCATGTTCGCCGCCGAGCTGGCCGCGATCAGCCCGCACCTGGTGCGCCGGCTGATCCTTGTTGGCAGCTACGGGCTGTGGGACGACGCGAACCCGCTGCCGGATGCCTTCTCGCTGGCCCCCCCCGCCTTCGCCGCCGCGAAATGGGCGAAGCCGGAGGCGGCCCCCGCCACCACCGAGGACCCGATGACCCGCCAGCGCAACCTCGGCTCGGCCACCAAGTTCCTCTGGCCGATCCCGGATCGCGGCCTGATCCGCCGTCTGCCGTTCATCGAGGCGCCCACGCTGGTGCTGCACGGCGCGCAGGATGGGCTGGTGCCGCCCGCCTACGGCCAGCGCCTCGCCGCGCTGATCCCGAATGCCGGGTTCCAGGCGATCGAGGGCGCCGGGCACATGCCCATGCTGGAGGCGGAGGACGCGTTCACGAATGCGGTGACGAGCTTCCTCGGCTGACCCCCGCCGCGATGGAGCCGGACCGGCGGCGCAAGACCCGCGCCATCGCCCGGCTGGCGCTGGCCGAGGTGCTGGCGATGACGCTGTGGTTCGCTGCCGCGGCGGTGCTGCCGCAGCTGCGGGCCGAGGTGGCGCTCTCCACCCTGCAGGAGGCGGCGCTGTCGAGCGGCGTGGCGCTCGGCTTCGTGCTCGGCACGCTGGCCTCGGCCAGCCTGGGCCTGGCGGACCGGATGGACCCGCGGCGGCTGTTCGCCATCGCCGCCCTGGTGGCGGCGGCGGCCAACGCGGCGGCCACGCTGGTGGCGCCCGATGCCGCGCTGGCCGTGCTGCTGCGCCTCGTCGTCGGCGTGTGCTGCGCCGGCATCTACCCGGTGGGGATGAAGCTGGTGGCCGGCTGGGCAAGGGGCGACATGGGGATGCTGGTGGGCATCCTGGTGGGCGCGCTCACGCTCGGCAGCGCCTCCTCCTTCCTGGTTTCGGCCTTCGGGGGGCTGGATTGGCGGCTGCCGCTGCTGGCCGCCTCCGGCGCGGCGGTGGTGGCGGCCTGGCTGGTGGCGGGGCTGCCGCTGGGGCCCAACACCGGGCGCGCGGCGGCCTTCCGCCCCGCCATGGCGATGCTGGCCTGGCGCACGCCGGCGCTGCGCCTGGCCAATCTCGGCTATCTCGGCCACATGTGGGAGCTGTACGCGATGTGGGCGTGGATCGCGGTGTTCCTGGACGCCAGCTTCCGCGCCTGGGACCCGGCGCTGGGCGGCACCTCTTGGGCGCTTCTGGCGGCCTTCGGGGTGATCGCCATGGGCGCGGCCGGCAGCCTGTTCGGCGGCTGGTTCGCCGACCGCTGGGGGCGCACGCGGCTCACCATCCTCTCCCTGCTCACCAGCGGCGGCTGCGCGCTGGCGGCCGGGCTGCTGCTGGGCGCGCCGCCGGGGCTGGTGGTGGCGCTGTGCCTGCTGTGGGGCTTCGCCGTGGTGGCGGATTCCGCCCAGTTCTCCTCCAGCGTGATGGAACTGTCCGATCCCGCGCTGGTCGGCACGATGGTGACGGTGCAGACCTGCGCGGGCTTCCTGCTGACCATCGCATCGATCCACCTGCTGCCGCTGCTGGTGGCGGCCGCGGGCTGGCCGGTGGCCTTCGCGGTGCTGGCCGCCGGCCCGTTCCTGGGGGCCTGGGCGATGTGGCGCCTGCGCCAGCACCCCGACAGCGTGCGGATTGCGGGCGGCCGCCGCTGAACGGCCGCCGCCCGCAAAGGGCTACGCGTTGCGCCGCACGCCCCAGAACGCCGGGAAGAACGACTTCGGGTGCCCGGAGAGGTTCGAGCGGAACGCGGTGGGCAGGTAGAACAGGCCGCAGGGCACGAAGGGCACCACCTCGTCCAGCGCCCGGCGCTGGATGTCGGCGGCGATCTTCTTCTGCGCCTCCAGGTCCGGCGCATCGATCCAGTCGGCGCGCATCTTCAGCATCTGCTCGTCCTGCGGCCGCCACCAGGCCTTGGCATCCGCCCCGTTCGCCCACAGCGGCAGCGACACGGCGGGGCTGGCGATCGAAAGCCCGGTCCACCAGGTGTTGTAGGCCGACCAGCCGCCGCGCTCCGGCAGGTCGGCGTTGTTGTTGCGCCGCGCGATCATCGTGCCCCAGTCCATGCTGGCGAACTCGATGTTGATCCCCAGCGACTTCATCAGCGCCTCGGCCACCAGGGACTGCTGGCGGATGGAGGGGAAGTCCGACGGCGACAGGAACACCACCTTCTCGCCCTTGTAGCCCGCCTCGGCGATCAGCCGTCGCGCCGCGGCCAGGTCGCCGTTCTTGGGCAGGGCTTCCATGCCGGCATTGCTGGAATAGGGCGAGCGCGGCGGGAACACGCCCACGCCGGTGACGCCCAGCTCCTTGCCCAGCTCGCCCAGCACCGCGTCCACGAAATCCTGCTGGTTCACCGCGATCAGCATGGCGCGGCGCATCTTGGCGTTGTTGAACGGCGGCTGGTGGCAGTTGAAGAACATGCTCATGATGTTCCCGAACACGTCCAGCACATCCACCTTCACGCCCGGCGAGCGGCGCAGCTGCGGCACCAGGTCCATCAGCGGCTGGTCCAGCCAGTCGATCTCGCCGCGCTGCAGCGCCGCCGCCGCGGTGGAGGGATCGGGCATGATGGTCCATTCCACCCGGTCGAAATTCGCCGCCAGCGAGCCGGCATACATGCTGTTCGGTTCGGAGCGCGGCACGTAGCGGTCGTGGCGCGCATAGACCACGCTGGAGCCGGCCCGCCAGCCCTCGCGCACGAAGCGGTACGGCCCGCTGCCGATCACCTCGGTGATCTGCGTGAAGGCATCGGTGCGCGCGATGCGCTCCGGCATGATGCGCACGTCGCACAGCGCGCGCGGCAGCAGCGGGAACGGCTTCTTGAGGCGGAAGCGCAGGCGGTTGTCATCCAGCGCGGTCAGCTCGTTCACCGCCGTCATCATGGTGCCGGTCAGCGGCCCGCGCCGGGCGGTGCGCTCGATGGAGGCCACCGCGTCGATGGCGCGCACCTTCTCGCCATCGTGGTACACGAGGCCGTCGCGCAGCGTCAGCGTCCAGGTGAGGCCGTTGTCGGTCACCTCAGCGCCGGCCAGCATCTGCGGCTGCGGGATCAGGCCTTCGTCCAGCCCGTACAGATGGTCCCACACCATGTAGGAATGCATGGCGGTGACCAGGGTTGTGGACCACACCGGGTCCACGCTGGCCAGGTCCGCCTGCGGCACGAATTTCAGCACGCGCGCGCCCTGGGCCTGGGCGATGGCGGGGCGCGGCAGGCCGAGCGCGGCGGCGCCCGCGCCGGTGGCGGCGAGGAAGTGGCGACGATGCATCATTTTTGCTCCCTGTCTCTGGCAAGGTCCCTTGCGAGAGGGGGAGCATGGAGCAAACCCCCTGCCCGGCGCCAGCGATTCCGGCACGCGGGCAGGTTCGTCCGGTAGTTTAAGCGGTCTTGCGCACGCCCCAGAACACCGCGAAGCCGGAGCGGGCGAAGCCGGTGAGGTTGCTGCGATAGGCGGTCGGGTTGAACTGCAGCCCCAGCGGCGCGAACATCACGTTCTCCAGCGCGCGGCGCTGGATGTCCTCGGCGATCTTCTTCTGCGCGGCGAGGTCCGGCGCGTCGAACCAGGCGTCGCGCAGCTTCTCCTGCTCGGGGTCGGTCGGGCGCCACCAGGCGCTGGCGGCACGGCCATTGGCGCGCAGCGGCAGGTGGGTGGCCGGGGTGTTGATGGAAAGCCCGGTCCAGGAGGTGGTGTAGCTGCTCCAGCCACCGCGCTCCACCGGCTCGCCGCTGTTGCGGCGCTGGATCATCGTGCCCCAGTCCAGGCTGGTGAACTGCACGTTGAGGCCGATCTGCTTCATCATCGCCTCGGCCACCATCGAGGTGGTCTTGATGGAGGCGATGTCGGAGGGCGACATCAGCACGATCGGCTCGCCCTTGTAGCCGCTCTCGGACACCATGCGCCGTGCGGCGGCGATGTTGGCCACCATCAGATCCAGCCCGGCCTTGCTGGCGAAGGGCGACTTGGGCGGGAATACGCCCACGCCCACGCCGCCCAGCTCCTTGGCCTGGTCGCCCAGCACCGCGTCCACGTAGTCCTGCTGGTTCACCGCGGCCAGCACGGCGCGGCGCACCTTCGCGTTGTCGAAGGGCGGCTGATGCTGGTTGAAGAACAGGCTCATGATGTTGCCGAGCTGGTCGAACAGGTTCACCGTCACGCCCGGGGCGCGGCGCAGCTGCGGCACCAGGTCGATCAGCGGGAAGTCCAGCCAGTCGATCTCGCCGCGCTGCAGGGCGGCGGCGGCGGTGGAGGGGTCGGGCATCGTGGTCCACTCGACGCGGTCGAAATGCGCCACCTTGCCGCCGGCCCACATGCTGATCGGCTCGCTGCGCGGCTGGTATTTCTCGTTGCGCACATAGACGGCGCCGGCGCCGGCGCGCCACTGGTCGCGCACGAAGCGGTAGGGGCCGCTGCCGACATACTCGTTGATCTGGGTGAAGGCGTCGGTCTTGGCGATGCGCTCCGGCATCACCACCACGTCGTTCAGCGCCATCGGCAGCAGCGGGAACTTCTTCTTCAGCCGGAAGCGCAGCCGGTTGTCGTCCAGCGCCACCAGCTCCTCGGTGGCGTTCATCAGCGTCTCCACCAGCGGCTGGCGGCGCTTGGTGCGCTCGATGGAGGCCACCGCATCGATGGCGCGCACGCGCTCGCCGTCATGGTGCTCCTGGCCCGGCCGCAGCGTGAGTGTCCAGGTGAGGCCGTCGTCGCTCACCTCCTGGCCGCCCACCATCTGCGGCTGCGGCTGGAAGTTTTCGTCCAGGCCATAGAGCCGGTCCCACACCAGGTAGGAGTGCATGGCCGCCACGGTGGTGGTGGACCACACCGGATCGGGGTTGGCGAGGTCGGCGTGCGGCACGAAGCGCAGCACGCGGGTGTTGCCGGCGCCCTGGGCCAGGGCGGGCGCGGAGAGGGGCGCCGCGGCGGCGGTGGTGGCAGCGGCGAGGAAGGTGCGGCGCTTCATGTCCTGTCTCCGACTGGAAAAACCTGGAGCGGGACAGTGGCGGAACGGACCGGCGGAGGCCAGGGGGTTACGGCGAATTCACCTCGCGTTCCCTTCCCTCCCGCCGGGTCCCGCTACCGAGGCGATCCATCCGGATTGCGCGTCATATCCATCATCATGAAGATCAAGTCTCGGGCGCAGGTCGTTGCATCGCACCACACCCCCCATCCGCCGGGACGCGGCGGCGCATTCGCGAAGAACATAAGCACCAATTCCCGGTCCGCATGGCCCTTGAGATCAAGGCGCCACCACGTCGTCACTGGGTCGTCGTGATCGAAGCCGTTCCAGAAGGCATCGCGGGCTTTGCGGACATCATCAGGTATCGCGACCGCCCAGGAGATCTTTGTAAAATGCGCCGAATGCCCAAGCGGCTTCGGATCAGACCGCACCATCTGCGACGGGATGAACACAGGATTGAATCCGCCAGGATAGCTCCAGACCCAACCCTGGCGCGGCGCAATAACATGGCCGAAAGGCGTACAATAGAGGTGGGCGCCCAGAGCTACCAATTGCTCTGGAAGCGTGGTTACCGCTGTGGCAGGCGTGTTCTGGCATTGTTCGTCGGCTGTGACCGGCAGGGACCACGCGGCGAAGACGCAGGTCATCCACATGAAACGGCGAATCTGGCCAGCCACGTCGCGCTACTCTGCCGCCCCCTTCACCTGCTCCCACCACGCGCATTCGCCCGGCGCCATGGCGAAGTTGCCGGCCACCACCTGCACCGGCGCGCGCAGCCCGGCATCCGCAGCAGCACGGCGCATCGCATGCGCCTCCGCCCGCTGCTCCGCCGTCATGCGCAGGCGCTCATGGCCCCACAGCGACGGGCCTGCGGTGCACTCCTCCGCCTGGTGGGTCGCCGGGTCCACGCGCCTGCCGCCCCAGCCGTATTCCACCAGGAAACCGCCGGGGGTGCGGGCGTAGAAGCTGGTCATCAGGTCGTTGGCGTGGCGGCCGAGCGTGGTGGCGATGCGCCCCTCCTGCTCCTGGGCGATGTCGTAGCCCTGGCCCACGTCGTCGAGGTTGAACAGCTCCACCATGAAGTGGTGGAACGTGGTCGCCGCCGGGCTTTCCAGCATGGCGAAGCTGTGGTGCCGCCCGTTCACGTGCATGAAGTAGGCGCGGAACGGCCGCTCGATCCAGTCCGACACGCCGAAGCCCAGCACGTCGCGGTAGAAGGCCAGCCCCGCGGCGATGTCCTGCACCAGCATCACCGCATGGCCCATGCCCAGCGCCCCGGTGCGGAAGCCCGAGATGGTGCGGCCGGGCGTGAACGGCGCCTGCGTGCTCTCCGGCCCGTAAACCAGCTCCACCCGGTTGCCGAAGGGGTCCATGGTGGCGATCAGCCCGCGCACCCGGCGCCGGTCGCACAGCGCCGCGTCGCCGCGCGCCACGCGGTGCCCGGCCGCCTCCAGCCGCGCGGCCATCGCATCGAGCGCCACGGCGTCCGCCACCTCCCAGCCGAAGAAGGCCGGGGCGTCGGTGGCGTCGCGCGCCACCACCAGGCGCTGGGAACGGTCATCCATCCGGAAGGCCAGCTCCGCGTTGCTGCGGCCGTTGAGCTGCATGCCGAGCACACCGGTGGCGAAGCCCGACCAGTCCTCAAGGCTCGTCGCATGCAGGCCGATATAGCCGAGCGCCTGGATGGTCATGGTCTGGCCTCCCGTCTGCCGGATCATCCCCCCGGGGGCGCCGCGCTGTCGAGCGTTTCGCGCACCCGGGCGCGCAGCTCCGGCAGCAGGTCCGCGCTGAACCAGGGGTTCGCCGCCTCCCAGCCGATCGTGCGCCAGGAGGGGTGCGGCAGCGCGAGGCGACCGGGCAGGTAGTCGCGGAACCGCCTTACATGCGCCGCCATGCCACCGGGACCCAGCATCCGCGCGATGGCATGGCTGCCCACCAGCAGCGTCAGCCGCACCGCCGGCAACTTCGGGATCAGGCGCGGATGCCAGGTGGGCGCGCAGATCTTCATCGGCGGCACGTCGCCGCCCTTCGGCAGGCGGCCGGGGTAGCACAGCCCCATCGGCACCAGCGCCACGCGGGCGGCATCGTAGAACGCGTCCCGGTCCACCCCCAGCCAGAGCCGCAGCCGGTCGCCGGAGGCGTCGTTGAACGGTATGCCGGTGGCATGCACCTTGGTGCCCGGCGCCTGGCTCACGATCAGCAGCCGCGCCGTCTCCGATACGCGGAAGGTCGGCCGCGGCCCCAGCGGCAGCTGCGCCGCGCAGAGCGTGCAGGCCCGGGCGGCGGCGGCGGCCTCCTCCAGCGTTTCCGCGACGCCCCGCTCAGCCATCAATCCTTTCCCAGCCCGCCACCACGCGCCGGCTCGCGGCCTCGAACGCGAAGCGGAACCCGCCCGAAGCCGTGGGCGGCTGGTCGCGCTGGCGGCTGATCGCCTCGCCGAGCAGGGCACACAGCAGCAGCGCACCCACCCCGCCATGCGCCACGATCGCCACATCGCCCGCCGGCGGTGCCGCCAGCAGCCGGTCCACGGCGGCCACGATGCGCGCCTGGGCATCCACCGCCCGCTCCCAGCCGCGGATGCTCTCGGTGGGGTGCGCGAAGAACAGGTCGGCCGTCGCCTCGAACTCCGGCCGTGGCAGGTAGCCGGTGGCGCTGCGGTCGTTCTCGCCGAGATCGGCGTGGGTGGCGTAACCAAGCCCCAGATGCGCCGCCAGCATCACCGCCCCGTCGATCGCCTTCTGCTCCGTGCTGCAATGGATCGCGCGGATGCCCGCCACCCAGGGCGCGGCCAGCGATGCCGCCATCCGCGCCCGGCCGCGTTCCGACAGCGGCCAGTCCGGCACCGGCACCGCAGGGTCGATCACCACATCCGGGTGGGTGATGAAATGGACCAGGCTCACGACAGCTCGTACTCCACCTCGGGCGTGTAGACCGACGCCTCCTTGCCCAGCAGGGAGCTGAACAGGGTGAAGTGCTCCACCTCGATCGGCCCGTCGCGGAACAGGTTATGCGCCTGGACGAACCCGGCCAGCTTGTCCGGCGGCGCATTGTCCAGCCGCGCCAGCGTCACGTGCGGGGCGAAGCGGCGCCGCTCCGGCTCCATCCCCGCGCGCTGCAGCGCCGTCTCCACCTTGCCGGCCAGGTGCTCCAGCTGCGGGTTCTTCGCCACGCCCACCCACAGCGCCGTCTCCCGCCCGCCCTTTGCGAAGGTTCCCACCCCGCTCAGCTCGAAGGCGAAGCGCCTGCCGCGCAGCGCCGCCAGCGCCTCGTCCAGCTCCTCGGCGCGATAGGGCGGGACCTCGCCGATGAAGCGCAGCGTGAGGTGGTAGTTCTCGATCGGCACCCAGCGCGCCCCCGGAATCCCGCTGCCGGCCAGGCCCGCCAGCCGCGCGCGCGTCTCCCACGGCAGCTCCAGCCCGACGAACAGGCGCATCAGTTCCTCCCGACCTTCGCCAGAAGCTCGGCCACCAGCGGCACCATCCGCTCGGCCACGATCGCCGCCCCGCGGGCATTGGGATGGATGCGGTCCGCCTGGTTCAGCGCCGGGTCGCCCGCCACGCCCTCCAGGAAGAAGGGATCGAACATCACGCCCGGCCGCGCCCCCAGCCGGCGGAAGGCGGCGGCGAACTCCTCGCCATACTCCCGGCCCAGATTGGGTGGGGCCAGCATGCCGCTCAGCAGCACCGGGATCTTCCTGGCCGCCAGCGCATCCAGGATCGCCGCCAGATTGGCCTCGGTGTTGCGCGGATCGATGCCGCGCAGGCCGTCGTTGCCGCCCAGCTCCACCAGCGCTGCATCCACCGGCTCGGCCAGCACCCAATCCAGCCGCGCCCGCCCGCCCGCCGTGGTGTCTCCGCTCACCGCGCCATCGACCAGCCGCACGTCCAGCCCGCGCGCCCGCAACCCGGCCAGCAACCGCGCCTGGAACCCCTCGGCGGCCGGCAGGCCATAGCCCGCGGCCAGCGAATCCCCCAGCACCAGCAGGCGCAACGGCGCCGCCTCGGCCCGGCCGGACATGAAAAGACCGCAAGCGACGGCGATGGCGGCTTTGCGCCTCGTCCATGCCAACCCATATCGTGCCGTCATGGTCACGTCGTCAGACTCCCTTAAGGCCGATGTTCCGGCCAGTGCAGCCCATATGGCGACGTCCCCGCCCCTGGTGGAGGTGCGCGATCTGCACCTGACCGTGCCGTCGGCGGCCGGGGCGGTCAACATCCTGCGCGGCATCTCGCTCGATATCGCCGCCGGCGAGGCCGTCGGCGTGGTCGGCCCCTCCGGCTCCGGCAAGACCAGCCTGCTCATGGTGCTCGCCGGGCTCGAAGGTGCCAGCTCCGGCAGCGTGAAGCTGGCCGGCCAGGAACTCACCCGGCTCGACGAAGACGCGCTGGCCCGGCTGCGGCGGCGCGAAGTGGGCATCGTGTTCCAGGCCTTCCACCTGATCGCCAGCATGACCGCGCTGGAAAACGTCGCCATCCCGCTGGAACTGGCCGGCGCGCCCGACGCGATGGAACGCGCCGCCGAAAGCCTCACCTCCGTCGGCCTCGGCCACCGGCTCACCCACCTGCCAGGGCAACTCTCCGGCGGTGAACAACAACGCGTGGCCCTCGCCCGCGCCTTCGCCCCACGCCCGCGCCTGCTGCTGGCCGACGAACCCACCGGAAACCTCGACGGCGCAACAGGACAAGTGGTCATGGACCTGCTGTTCAACCTGCAGGCCCGACACGGCACCACCCTGATGCTGATCACCCACGACCCAACCCTGGCCGCGCGCTGCGGACGAACCATCCGAATCGCCGACGGACGGATCGCCGCGTGATGGGCATGAAGGGAAGGCCAGGGCTCTGCCCTGGACCCGCTGGGGCCTTAGGCCCCAGACCCCTCGACTTTTTCCGCCTTCGGCGGGGAGGGGCCGTCCGGGTGGTTCGATCGGCCTCGATGGCCCCTCCCCGCCGAAGGCGGAAAGCAGATGCCGGGTCCAGGGACCGCTGGTCCCTGGTGGGGGTCCAGGGGGCAAAGCCCCCTGGCCTTCCCCTCCGTCCCCCTGCGTCATGGACCGATGCCTAGCGTTGCAGCGGGCGGTATTTGATGCGGTGGGGTTCGGTGGCGTCGGCGCCGAGGCGGCGTCGTTTGTCGGCTTCGTAGTCCTGGAAGTTGCCTTCGAACCATTCCACGTGGCTGTCGCCTTCGAAGGCCAGGATATGGGTGGCCAGGCGGTCGAGGAACCAGCGGTCGTGGCTGATCACCACCACGCAGCCGGCGAATTCGGTGAGGGCTTCCTCGAGTGCGCGCAGCGTGTCCACGTCGAGGTCGTTGGTGGGTTCGTCGAGCAGGATGACGTTGCTTTCCTGCTTCAGCATCTTGGCGAGGTGGACGCGGTTGCGTTCGCCGCCGGAGAGGATGCCGACCTTCTTCTGCTGGTCGCTGCCCTTGAAGTTGAAGGCGCCGACATAGGCGCGGGAGGGCACGGCGCGCTTGCCGAGGTATATCACGTCGGTGCCGCCGCTGATTTCCTCCCACACGCTTTTGGTGGCGTCGAGGCTGTCGCGGGACTGGTCGACATAGCCGAGCTTCACGGTTTCGCCGACCTTGAGCGTGCCGTCGTCGGGCGTTTCCTGGCCGGTGATCATGCGGAACAGCGTGGTCTTGCCGGCGCCGTTCGGGCCGATGACGCCGACGATGCCGCCGGGCGGCAGCTTGAAGTTCAGGTCGTCGATCAGCAGGCGGTTGCCGTAGGCCTTGCGCAGGCCCTGGGCCTCGATGACGGTGCCGCCCAGGCGCGGGCCGGGCGGGATGACGATGTCGGCGACGCCCGAGACCATCTCCTGGCTTTTCTGCAGCATCTCCTCGTATTTCTGGATGCGTGCCTTGCTTTTGGTCTGGCGGGCGCGCGGGGTGGAGCCGATCCATTCTTGCTCCGCGGCCAGGGCGCGCTGGCGCGAGCTTTCCTCCTTTTCCTCCTGGGCCAGGCGCTTGCGCTTCTGGTCCAGCCAGGAGGAGTAGTTGCCCTCGAACGGGTATCCGCGGCCGCGCTCGATCTCGAGGATCCAGTTGGTGACGTTCTCGAGGAAGTAGCGGTCGTGGGTGATCACCAGCACGGTGCCGGCGAATTCGCGCAGGGTCTTTTCCAGCCAGGCGACGGATTCGGCGTCGAGGTGGTTGGTGGGTTCGTCGAGCAGCAGCAGGTCGGGCTTTTCCAGCAGCAGGCGGCACAGCGCCACGCGGCGCCGCTCCCCGCCCGAGAGGTTGGTGACGGGGCTGTCGGGCGGCGGGCAGCGCAGGGCGTCCAGCGCGATCTCGATGCGGCGGTCGAGTTCCCAGCCGTCCTCGTGGTCGATCTTTTCCTGCAGCTCGCCCTGTTCGGCGAGCAGCTCGTTCATCTTGTCGTCGTCCATCGGCTCGGCGAAGAGGTTCGAGATCTCGTTGAACCGGTCGATGGCGGCGCGCAGCGGGCCGAAGGCCATCTGCACGTTCTCGGAGACGGTCTTGGTTTCGTCGAGCTTCGGCTCCTGCTCCAGGTAGCCGATGCGCACGCCCTCGGCGGCCCAGGCCTCGCCGCCGTAGTCGGTCTCGATGCCGGCCATGATCTTGAGCAGGGTGGACTTGCCGGCGCCGTTGACGCCGAGCACGCCGATCTTCACGCCGGGGAGGAAGGAGAGGGTGATGCCCTTGAACACCTCGCGCCCGCCGGGGAAGGCCTTGGTGAGGTCTTTCATCACATAGACGTATTGGTAGGCGGCCATCTTCGGCTCCTCGCGGGGGGTCGGGGAGGGGGCGGGGGTGGTGTTCTAGGGGCGCCGGGGCGCGGGCGCAATTGCGCGGGTTGGCGGGCTGGGGAGATATGGTGCGCCAGGCAGGACTTGAACCCGCGACCAAGCCGTTATGAGCGGCCCGCTCTGACCAACTGAGCTACTGGCGCATCGGGGCGGACCTTTGGCCAAACGCGGGCGGGATGCAAGCGGGTTTGCGGCGGGGTGTGTAGACATCATATGGTGTGTCTACACAAAGGAGGCGGCGATGCCCCTGAACATCCGCAGCCGCGAGGTGGACGAGCTGGCGCGCCAGCTGGCCGAGCGGCTGGGCACCACCAAGACCGAGGCGGTGCGCCGGGCGCTGGCCGGCGAGATCGCGCGCTGCGAGGCCCGCGCGCCGCTGGCCGAGCGGATCCGGGACATCCAGGAGCGGGTGGCCGCCTGGCCGAGGACCGGGCTGGAGGCCGACAAGGCGTTCTACGATTCCCTGTACGACGAATGACCTTCGTTGACGCTTCGGCCATCGTGGCAATCATGACCGGCGAGGACGACGCCGCGGCGCTGCTGGAGGCCCTGGAGCGGGCACGCGGCCCCTTCACGACGCCGGTTGGCGTGTTCGAGGCCACGCTGGGCGTGATGCGGAAGCGCCGGCGGCCGATGGAGGAGGTTCGCGAGCAGGTGATGCTGTTCCTGGCGCGGGCCGGGGTTGCGGTGGAACCGATCGCGCCGGAGGAGGCCGGCCTGGCGCTGGCCGCCTTCGCCCGCTTCGGCAAGGGGCAGGGGCATCCGGCGCAGCTGAACATGGGCGACTGTTTCGCCTATGCGGCGGCACGTCGGCAGGGGGCGGCGCTGCTCTGCAAGGGCGATGATTTCGCGCAGACCGACATCCGGCTGGCGTGAAGGCGCGGTCTGCGTGCCGCTCCGGTTGCCTGTGTCATTCATCTCTGTCATATGCCGCGGCCGTATTGCCGAACCGTCCGGGCGCGCCCCGGGCATGGCCGGGCGTGTCCAGACGCTCGTTGAACGCAAGGGGGAACCACCGACATGGCCTTGGCCACACTCATCGTCATCGCCTGCGGGGTGCTTGCCCTGCTCTATGGGCTGGTGGCATCGCGCCAGGTGCTGGCGGCCGACGCCGGCAACGCGCGCATGCAGGAGATCGGCAACGCGATCCAGGAGGGCGCGCGCGCCTACCTGAACCGCCAGTACGTCACCATCGGCGGCGTGGGCGTGGTGATCCTCGTCCTGCTCGCCCTGACGCTGGGCATGACGGTGGCGATCGGCTTCGCCATCGGCGCCATCCTGTCGGGCGTGGCCGGCTACATCGGCATGAACGTCTCCGTCCGCGCCAATGTCCGCACCGCCCAGGCCTCGCGCCAGGGGCTGGCCGCCGGGCTGGACATCGCCTTCAAGGCGGGTGCCATCACCGGCATGCTGGTGGTGGGCCTCGGCCTGCTCGGCGTGGCGCTCTACTACTTCATCCTGCGCGCCGGCATGGCGCCGGGGGCGGACATGCGCCCGGTGCTGGAGGCGCTGGTGGCGCTTTCGTTCGGCGCCTCGCTGATCTCCATCTTCGCGCGCCTCGGCGGCGGCATCTTCACCAAGGGTGCGGACGTGGGCGCGGACCTGGTGGGCAAGGTCGAGGCCGGCATCCCCGAGGATGACCCCCGCAACCCCGCCACCATCGCCGACAACGTGGGCGACAACGTGGGCGACTGCGCCGGCATGGCCGCCGACCTGTTCGAGACCTACGCGGTGACCATCGTGGCGACGATGCTGCTGGGCGCCATCTTCTTCAAGGCCGGCGCCGATGCCGACTCCATGATGCTGCTGCCGCTGCTGATCGGCGGCGTGTGCATCATCGCCTCCGTGGCCGGCACCTACTTCGTGAAGCTCGGCCCGAGCAACAACATCATGGGCGCCCTCTACAAGGGCCTCGCGGTGACCGGGGCGATCTCCGCCGTGCTGATCGCGGCCACCATCGCCATGACCACCGGCTTCGGCGGCAAGCTGACGATGACCACGGGCATGACCATCACCGGCGGCGGGCTGTTCGTCTGCGCCCTGGTGGGCCTGGCCGTGACCGGGCTGCTGGTGTGGATCACCGAGTACTACACCGCCACCGAGTACCGCCCGGTGCGCAGCATCGCGCAGTCCTCCACCACCGGCCACGGCACCAACGTGATCCAGGGCCTGGCGATCTCGATGGAATCCACCGCGCTGCCGGTGATCGTGATCTCGGTGGGCATCATCGTGTCCTACCTGGTGGCCGGCCTGTTCGGCATCGCCATTGCCGCCACCACCATGCTGGCGCTGGCCGGCATGATCGTGGCGCTGGACGCCTATGGCCCCGTGACCGACAACGCCGGCGGCATCGCCGAGATGAGCGAGCTGCCGCCCGACGTGCGCAAGGTGACGGACGCGCTGGACGCCGTTGGCAACACCACCAAGGCGGTGACCAAGGGCTACGCCATCGGCTCCGCGGGCCTCGCCTCGCTGGTGCTGTTCGCGGCCTATACCGAGGACCTGAAGCACTACTTCCCGAACGCCAAGGTGGACTTCACCCTCCAGAGCCCCTGGGTGGTGATCGGCCTGTTCATCGGCGGCCTGCTGCCCTACCTGTTCGGCGCCATGGGCATGACCGCCGTGGGCCGCGCCGCCGGTGCGGTGGTGGTGGAGGTTCGCCGGCAGTTCAAGGAAATGCCCGGCATCATGCTGGGCACCCAGAAGCCGGAATACGGCCGCGCCGTGGACATGCTGACCAAGGCCGCGATCAAGGAGATGATCCTGCCGTCGCTGCTGCCGGTGGCCGCCCCGATCGTGCTCTACTTCGTGGTGAAGATGATCGCCGGCCAGGATGCCGCCTTCGGCGCGGTGGGCGCGATGCTGCTCGGCACCATCGTGACCGGGCTGTTCGTGGCGATCTCGATGACCTCGGGCGGCGGCGCCTGGGACAACGCCAAGAAGTACATCGAGGAAGGCAACCACGGCGGCAAGGGCTCCGAGGCGCACAAGGCGGCGGTGACCGGCGATACCGTGGGCGATCCGTACAAGGACACCGCGGGCCCCGCGGTGAACCCGATGATCAAGATCACCAACATCGTGGCGCTGCTGCTGCTGGCGATCCTGGCCCACATGGGCAAGTGACCCGGGCAGGGGCGCGCCCCGGCGCGCCCCTATCCCCTGCCTACGAAAACGGCCCCGGAGCATCGCTCCGGGGCCGTTCTTCGTTCAGGGGTATCGCGGCGGATCAGACCAGGAAGATCGCCATCAGCGCCAGGATGACGATGGAAATCACGGTGCTGACCGTGGTGGCCGAGCAGAAGCCGTCGAACATGCGCTGGCGGTCGGCCGTGAAGGCTTCCTCGGTGACCGGGGGAGGGGAGTTCGACGGGGCGTGGGCCATGGACGCTCTCGATCTGATCGGGTTGGGACGTTGATTGCTATCTAGAACACCCGGGGCGCGTTGCAAACCGGGGACTATCCGGCCGGGTTGCGCAGTGCTGCGCTGTCCGGGGCCTCGCCGCCGGTGCCGGTGATGAAGCGGCGCAGGGCGGCGGGGTAGAGCAGGTGCTCCTGCGCCAGCACGCGCGCGGCCAGCGCCGCCTCCGTGTCGCCTTCCAGCACCGGCACGGCGGCCTGGGCCAGGATCGGGCCCTCGTCCATGCCTTCCGTCACGACATGCACGGTGCAGCCGTGCAGCTTCACCCCGGCGGCCAGCGCGCGGGCATGGGTGTCCACGCCGGGGAAGGACGGCAGCAGGCTCGGATGGATGTTCAGCATCCGCCCGGCCCAGCGCTGCACGAAGAACGAGGTGAACAGGCGCATGTAGCCCGCCAGGCACACCAGCTCCACGCCGGCCTGCTCCAGCCTTGCGGACAGCGCGGCCTCGTGGGCCGGGCGGTCGCGGCCGAAGGGCTTGTGCTCCACCACGGCGGTGGCGATGCCGGCGGCTTCGGCCACCGCGAGGCCGCCGGCATCGGCCTTGTTGGCGGCGACCAGCACGATCTCGGCGGGGAAATCGGCCACGGCGGCGGCGCGCAGCAGGGCGGCCATGTTGGAGCCGCGGCCGCTGATCAGGATGCCGACCTTGCGCTTCACGCCGGCGGCCTCAGCCGGGCCAGCCCGCGGGGAGGTCGATGCGGATGCCGGCTTCCCCGGCCGGGCCGGCCTCGATGCGGCCGATGGCGAAGACGGTCTCGCCCTCGGCCTCCAGGATGGCGCGGGCGCGGGCGGGCTCGGACGTGACCACGGCCATGCCGATGCCGCAGTTGAACACGCGCAGCAGCTCCTGCGCCTCCACGTTGCCGGTGCGGGCGAGCCAGCGGAACACCGGCGGCAGGGGCCAGGACGCGGCGTCGATCACCGCGGAGGTGCCGCCTGGCAGCACGCGGGGCAGGTTGCCGGGCAGGCCGCCGCCGGTGATGTGGGCGGCGGCCTTCAGCAGGCCGGCGCGATGCAGGGCGAGCAGCGACTTCACGTAGATGCGGGTGGGCGCCAGCAGCGCATCGCCCAGCGAGCCGGAGGCAAACGGCGCTGGCGCGGCCCAGCCGGCATTGCCGGCCTCCACGATGCGGCGCACCAGGGAGAAGCCGTTGGAGTGCACGCCGCTGCTGGCCAGGCCCAGGATGGCATCGCCGGGCGCTACATCCTTCGGCAGCAGGTTGCCGCGCTCGGCCGCGCCCACGGAGAAGCCGGCGAGGTCGTAATCCCCCTTGGAATACATGCCGGGCATCTCGGCGGTCTCGCCGCCCACCAGGGCGCAGCCGGCCTGGCGGCAGCCCTCGGCGATGCCGGCCACCACGCGCGCGGCCTGCTCCACCTCCAGCCTGCCGGTGGCGAAGTAGTCCAGGAAGAACAGCGGCTCGGCGCCCTGCACCACCAGGTCGTTCACGCACATTGCCACGAGGTCGATGCCGACATAGTCGTGGATGCCGGTGTCGATGGCGATCTTGAGCTTGGTGCCCACGCCGTCGGTGGAGGAGACCAGCACGGGGTCCGTGTAGCCGGCGGCCTTGAGGTCGAACAGCGCGCCGAAGCCGCCCAGCCCGCCCATCACGCCGGGGCGCTGGGTGGAGCGGGCGAGCGGCTTGATGCGCTCCACCAGCGCGTCGCCCGCGTCGATGTCCACGCCGGCCGCGCGGTAGGTCATGCTGGTCATGCGGGCCTCCGGTTCGATGCGGCGGACACAACCACGCGGGCCGCCGGGGCGCAACCGGCGCGGCGCTGTGGCATCCGGGCCGTGCGCGCCGCTATACTCGGGCCATGCCCGAAGGCTCCCCCCCCACGCCCGCGCTTGGAACGGCGACGTTCACGCTGGCCAATGTCGTGACGCTGCTGCGGCTGTGCGCCGTGCCGGTGGCGGTGTGGCTGGTGCTGCGCGGGCAGTTCCTGGCCGCGTTCTGGCTGTTCGCCGCCGCCGGGCTTTCGGATGCGCTGGATGGCTGGCTGGCGCGACGCCACGGGCCCACGCGGCTGGGCGCGATGATCGACCCGATCGCCGACAAGGCGCTGCTGGTCAGCATGTTCCTGATCCTGGCCGTGGTGCACGTGATCCCGGACTGGCTGGCGATCCTGGTGATCTTCCGCGACGTGGTGATCGTGGGCGGCGTGCTGCTGCTGTACGTGATGGGCCATCCGGTGGCGATCCGGCCGCTGCCGATCTCCAAGCTGAACACGGTGGTGCAGATCGTGATGATCGCGGCCACGCTGCTGACGGAGGGGCTGCGGCTGGACTGGGAGGGGCTGCACATGGTGCTGCTGGCGGCCGTGGCGGCCAGCACGCTGGCCTCGCTGGGTGCCTATGTCTGGCAGGTGGCGCGCGGCCGATGAGCGGGGGCCCGATCCCGCCCGAGATGCCGCCGCCGGGCGTGGCCGTGGTGGCGGCCTCGCGCACCCAGCGCATCGCGCTGCTGGTGGGGCTGCTGGTGGTGGCGTGGCTGGCGCTGCAGCTGTTCGCCTCCATCCTGCTGCCCTTCGTGGCGGCGGCGGGCATCGCCTATTTCCTCGACCCGCCGACCAGCCGGCTGCAGCGCGTGGGGGTGCCGCGCTGGGTGGCGGCGCTGCTGCTGCTGGCCGCGGTGCTGCTGTTCGCGCTGCTGTTCATCCTGCTGCTGTATCCGCTGATCCTGGCGCAGGTGGGCATGCTGATCGCGCGGCTGCCGACCTATGTGAACCTGGCCCGCACCGCGGCCGACGAGCTGCTGGCGCACATGCAGCAGCAGCTGGGGCCGGAATTCGTGGATGAGCGGCTGCGTGCGCTGGTGGCCAGCCAGACCGGGGCGGTGCTGGCCTTCCTGGTCACCGCCGTCACCCGGCTGATCGGCGGGGGCTTCGCGCTGTTCAACGTGCTGACCCTGCTGGTGGTGACGCCGGTGGTGGCGTTCTACCTGCTGCGCGACTGGCCGGAGGTGGTGCGCCATGTCGATTCCTGGCTGCCGCGCCGCTATGCCGGGGTGCTGCGGGCGCAGGCGCACGAGGTGGACCGCATCCTTTCGGCCTGGCTGCGCGGGCAGGCGATGTGCTGCCTGGCGCTGATCATCTACTACGCCGTGGCGTTGTCGGCGGTGGGGCTGGACCTCGGGCTGATCGTGGGCATGGCCTCCGGCCTGCTGTCGTTCATCCCGTATGTGGGCAGCATCACCGGGCTGTTCGTGGCGGTGGGGCTGGCGGTGGCGCAGTTTCCCACCTGGACCGGCGTGGTGCTGGTGGTGGGGGTGTTCATCCTGGGCAACATCCTGGAAGGCTACGTGATCTACCCGCGCTTCCTGGGCGACCGGGTGGAGCTGCACGCGGTGTGGGTGATCTTCGCGCTGTTCGCCGGCTGGGCGGCGTTCGGGTTCCTCGGCGTGTTGCTGGCGGTGCCGGCGGCGGCGACGATCG
This sequence comes from Rhodospirillales bacterium, assembly GCA_947458025.1. Lineage (GTDB taxonomy): Bacteria > Pseudomonadota > Alphaproteobacteria > Acetobacterales > Acetobacteraceae > CAMDGX01. Next base: position 20,841 of record CANHCJ010000022.1, read on the forward strand.
GGGTGCTGTGCCGGTTCTGGCTGCGGCGCTACCTGCAAAGCCAGCTGTATCTCGACCCGCCGCAGGACCAGGGCCGGGGCGGGGCGGGGCCGTGAGCGCGGTGCTGGCGCCGCCGCCGGCGCAGCTGCCGCTGCCCTTCGCCC
>CANHCJ010000023.1 GCA_947458025.1 Rhodospirillales bacterium
GCAGTACGCCCCGCGCATGGTCGCCCTGCAGCGCGCCGCGCCGGAAGCCCACCGCCCGGCCCTGTTCCTCACCGGCGGCGGCTGCGTGCCGATCCCCGGCCTGCGCGACGCCAGGCTGCCCGGCTGCGCCAGCCTGATGCCGGCGGCCGAGGCGGCCATCGCCGCCCACGGTGTCGGCACGGTGGTGATCGGCGCGCAATGGTGGGGGCATTTCACCTCGCCGCGGATCACGGCCGGTGGCGCGGCCCTGCCCGACCCCGCGGGGCGGGAGGCGGCGCTGGCCGCCCTGGGCGAGGCGATCCGCCGCTGGGTGCAGGAGGGCCGGCGCGTGGTGCTGGTGCTCAACATCCCCTGGGGGCCGGAGCTGGACCCGCGCCAGGGCGTCACGCGCGGCTGGCTCACCTTCGGCACGCGCCCCATGGAACTCCCCCGCGCACGGCTGGAGGCGGAATTCGGCGCCATCTCCCGCGCGCTGGCCGCCACCGCACGGCAGGCGGGCGCGGAGGTGGTGGACCCGCTGGCGCATCTCTGCGGCCCCGCCGCCTGCCCGGCCGCCACGCCCGAGGGCGAGCCGCTCTACAAGGACGCCGTGCACCTGCGGCCGAGCTTCGTCCGCTCGGCCGTGACCTATCTGGATTTCGCCGTGGCGCGCTAGGCGGGAATGCTCACCAGCACGTCATCCCCCTCCAGCTTCACCCTGTAGGTCTGCAGGTCCTCCTCGATCGGCGCGCCCAGCCCCTTGCCGGTGCACACGTCGAACTGCCCGGCATGCAGCGGGCATTCCACGATGTTGCCGTCGAGATAGCCGTCGGTCAGCAGCGCGAAGGCGTGGGTGCAGATGTTGTCGGTGCAGTAGTACTGGCCGCCCTCCAGGTGGTAGATCGCGAGCGTGAGGCCGTTGATCTCGACCGGGAAGGCCGTGCCCTCCGCCACGTCGCTTGCCGCCGCCACGCGCACCCAGTTCTCCGACATCCGTCCGCTCCCGTTGCAATGCGCCGATGATGCCGCATCGCCGGGGGCTTGTCGCGGGGGTGGGGTGCGGCGGCGGCGATTGTCGACAGGGCGCGTTTTCCCCTATCCTCGGCGAAATCGCGGAGGAAGACGCCCCATGAACGTGGAGGTTCGCCCGCAGGCCGCCCCGGCCGCCATGACGAAGCTGGCCATCGCCGATTGCGACACGCACCCGGTGCTGCCGCATCTCTCCCATCTCGACCGCTGGCTGCCGCAGCGCTGGCGCGACTACATCGCCACCTACGGCATGTCCCAACGCCAGGGGCACCAGAACGGCGTCAACCCCTACCCCAAGGCCCAGCCCAACGCCGCCCGCCGCGACTCCTGGCCCCCCGGCGGCGGCGCCCCGGGCACCGACCTCGACTTCATGCGCCAGCAGTATTTCGAGCCGCTGGGCGTGCACTTCGCCGTCATCAACCCGCTCACCCCCTCTGGCGAGGGCTTCGCCAACCCCTACCTCTCGGCCGCCATGTGCCGCGCCACCAACGAGTGGCAGGCGCACGACCTGGTGGCGAAGGAACCCCGCTTCCGCGCCTCCATCTGCGTGCCCTACGAAGACACCGCCGCCGCCGTGGCGGAGATCGAGCGCTGCGCCGGCCGGCCCGAGTTCTGCCAGGTGCTGATCCTGGGCCGCACCGGCGAACCCCTCGGCGCCAAGCGCTACCGCCGCATCTTCGCCGCCGCCGCCGCCGTCGGCCTGCCTGTCAGCATCCACGCCTTCGGCTACAGCGGCGCCCCCGTTACCCCCGCCGGCTGGCCGAGCTTCTACATCGAGGAGATGACCGGCCACGCCCAGGCCGCGCAGGCCCAGGTCGCCTCCATGGTGGTGGAAGGCCTGTTCGAGGAGCACCCCAGCCTCAAGGTGCTGATGGTGGAGGCCGGCTTCGCCTGGCTGCCGCCGCTGGCCTGGCGGCTGGACCGCAACTGGAAGCTGCTCCGGCAGGAGACACCGCACCTGCGCCTCTCCCCCAGCGAATACATCCATCGCAACATCTGGCTCACCACCCAGCCGATGGAGGAACCGGAACCGCGCGAGCAACTGCTGGACACGATCGGCTGGATCGGCTGGGACCGCCTTCTCTTCGCCACCGACTACCCGCACTGGGATTTCGACGACCCCGGCCAGGTGCTGCCGGTGCGGGTGGATGCAAAGGACCGCGAGCGCTTCTTCATCGGCAATGCGCGGGAGGTCTACGGATTCAGCTGAACGGCTTCGTTCAGCTTCGAGCAACCCGCACGCCCCCGGCAGAGGGGCGGCACCCAGGAGGGGAAACGACGATGGCCAGGAACAGGATCGGGCGGCGTGCCATGCTGGGCACGGCGCTGGCGCTGCCGGCGCTGAACGTGCGCGCGCAATCGGATGCCGTCACGCTCATCAGCCACCGCTACCCGGCGCTGGAGTGGTACGCCGACAAGATGAAATCCGCCGTCCCCGGCGTGTCCGTGGACACCCGCCTGATGCCCTCCAGCGACGCCGCCCAGCTCCAGCGCCTGCAATTCTCCTCCGCCTCGCCGGGCATGGACGTGCTGTGGCTCAACTCCTCGCTGATGGCCTTCTACGCCAAGAACGGCTGGCTGGAGCCGCTGGACGACCTGATCGCGAAGTTCCGCGACGAGTACAAGCTCGGCGACATCAACCCCACCTCGCTGCGCGGCATGACCTACGAGGGCAAGGTCTACGGCCTGCCGCTCACCACCAACACCCTGCTCTATGCCTACCGGGAGGATGTGTTCAGCGAGCGCAAGCTCCAGCCCCCCACCACCTGGGAGCAGCAGGTGGAGATCGCCAAGACGCTGCACTCCCCGCGCCGCGCAGGCACCACGCTCAGCCTCAAGTGGGACATGCCGCCCTATGAGCTTTCCAGCGTGCTGCACACCGTGGGCGAAGGCTGGTTCGACCGTTCCTGGCGCCCGTTGTTCAACAGCTAGAAGGGCGTGGCCGCGATCGACCTCTACCGCCGCCTCTCCGCCTTCGCCGTGCCGGGCTTCACCAGCCAGGCCAACGACGAGAACACGGTGAACTTCGCCCAGGACGTGGCGGCCACCGGCCAGCAATGGGCCACGCGCTGCGCCACCATGGACAACCCGCAGCGCAGCAAGGTGGTGGGCAAGATCCAGTGGGCGGTGCCCCCCGGCGGCCGGCAGGCCATCACCACCGACGGCTACGCCATCAGCAAGTTCAGCACCAAGAACAAGGAAATGCTGTTCCGCATCCTGGCCAAGGCGCTGGACGAGGACAGCCAGCGCGGCGCCGCCGACCTCGCCACCCCCACCCGCCGCGCCGTGCTGAACGACCCGGCGATCCAGGCGAAGTTCCGCTGGTATCCCGCCGTCTCCAAATGCCTCGACGTGGGCGAGCCGCTGCCGGCCCTGGCCGAGTTCAACGAGGCCGCCGAGGTGGCCTGCAAGCGCATCGTGCAGGCCATCGTCGGCCAGATGCCGGTGAAGGCGGCGCTGGACGCGGGGGCCGCGGAGGTGGTGGAGCTGCTGACGCGGCGCGGCTACTACCGCGGCTGAGCCCGTGCTGTGGGGGTGGCGGCCATGCCGCCGCCCCGTGTTGACGGGGCCCCCGCCGGCCCGGACAATCGCGCGGCCAGACCCAAGGGGTCATCACTGGGGCTGGCAAGGGGGAAATCGGGCCGATGTGGCTGTTCATGGCTCCGAGCGTGCTGGTCATCGCGCTCGTGCTGTTCTACCCGTTCTTCTCGGCGGTCTATTACAGCTTCTTCAACTACTACCTCGGCTCCCAGGCGATCACCTTCGCCGGGTTCGACAACTACACCGCCCTGCTCTCGGAAGCGCGGTTCTGGATCACGATGGGGAACACCTTCTTCATCGTCGGCGCCTCCGTGGCGCTGCAGCTCGTGCTGGGCCTGGCCCTGGCGCTGGCCCTCTACGCCTGCACCCGCGGCGTGCGCCTCATCTCCCTGCTCAACTTCCTGCCCCACGTCGTCACGCCCGTGGTGGGCGGCATCTTCCTCAAATGGATCTTCGTCGGCCGCTGGGGCCTGCTGGATGCCACGCTGATCAGCTTCAACATCTTCCCGCCGGACTGGCTGGGCGACCCCGACTGGGCCCGCTTCACCGTCATCATGGCAGACACCTGGAAGTTCATGCCCTTCCTGATGCTCGTGCTCTACGCCGGGCTGCAGGCCTTCGACACCGCCCTGCTGGAGGCCGCCCGCATCGACGGCGCCAGCAACTGGCAGCTGCTCTGGCACATCATCCTGCCGATGATGAAGCCGCTGATCCTCTTCGTGGTCGCCATCCGCACCATGGACGCGTTCCGCTTCTTCGACCTGATCTACGTCCTCACCAATGGCGGCCCCGGCACGGCGACGGAAACGATCACGCTCTACACCTACCAGATCGGCTTCCGCCTGCTGGAAGTCGGCCGCGCCTCGGCGCTGGGCGTGCTCACGCTGATCGTGGTGGCGATGATGGTGGCCCTGCTGATCTGGTTCATGCAACGCCGCGGCCGGGAGGCCTTCTAGTGTTCCGATCGCAGCATCCTGCCAACCTGGAGACGCCGATGCGCGGAACACTAGCCTCTTTGTTTGAGTGGCCTGCTGATCCGCTACGTCCGGCCGAAGCCGGCCGCACTTCGCGGGCAGGACACTAGCATGAAACCCCGCCACCAGATTTCCCTCCTCGTCCTCCTCTCGGTCTTCACCTTCATCAACCTGGTGCCGATCCTCTGGGGCCTGCTGATCTCCATCAAGCAGCCGGCGGACGCCTTCTCCATCCCGCCCACGCTGATCTTCGAGCCGACCCTGCTGTTCCACTGGGAAGTCTGGGTGGAGCGCGGCTTCTTCAGCTTCCTCATCAACAGCCTGATCGTGGCCGCCGGCACCATCTGCATCTCGGTCCCGCTCGGCACGCTCGCCGCCTATGGCCTCGCCCGCACGAAAACGAAATACGCCAGCACCCTGCTGTTCAGCCTGCTGGCCATCCGCATGCTGCCGCAGATCCTGCTCGCCATCCCCTTCTTCGTCATGGCGCGCTACCTGTCGCTGATCGACACGTACCTCATGATGATCCTGGCCATGGTGGCCATCAACCAGCCCTTCACCATCTGGCTGATGCGCAGCTTCTTCGTCGATGTCCCCGTGGAGCTGGACGAAGCCGCGATGATCGACGGCTGCAACCGCTGGCAGGCCTTCTGGCACGTGGTGCTGCCGACGGTGCGGCCCGGCCTGGCCGTCACCTCGCTGTTCTCCATGCTGCTGGCCTACAACGAGTTCCTCTTCGCCCTCATCCTCACCGGCAGCCGCACGAAAACGCTGCCCGTCGCCATCGCCGAATACGGCGGCGAGGACATCAACTACTGGTCCCTCTCCGCCGCCGGCGCCATCGGCATCATGCTGCCCCCGGTCATCTTCACCATCCTCGTCCAGCGCCACCTGATCCGGGGGCTGACGTTTGGGGCGGTGAAGGGCTGAGGGCCTCCGTCGACATCACTGCCTCGTCAGACCTGGCCCACTTCCAACGCGCGTCTCCCTCCCCAAGCGAAGCGGTCACAGAGACCACGGAGAACCACAGAGACCACAGAGACCGGAAGTTCGGCGCAGGAACGAAACCTCTCCGCGATCTCGGTGCCCCTTTGTGTCCTCTGTGACCCCTTGCTTCAGCTGCGCCGACACCGCTCGGCAGCCGCAGGTTTCACCTTCTGGCATCACGCCCGAAGGCGAGGCCTCCAATCGGCCCGCATCGCTGGCGGGAACACCCGCTTTCGGCTATGATTTCCCGCAAGACTGCGCCAGGAGACACGGCTGTGAACGTCCAGGTCCGCACCCAGGGTGAAGCCGGCACCGCCGCCAGCAAGCTCGGCATCGCCGATATCGACCTCCACCTCGGCCCGCCGAACTGGGAAGCCGTCTACCCCTTCCTCGCCAGGCGCTGGATCGACCACATCGCCACCTTCGGCATGTCCCACCGCACCGGCCTCAACAACGGCGGCCCCAACTACGCCAAGGCCCAGCCCGCCGCCGCCCGCCGCGACGCCTGGCCGCCCTCCGGCAAGCCCCCGGGCACGGATCTGGACTTCATCCGCTCCCAGCACCTCGACCCCTACAATGTCGAATTCGGCACCATCAACACGCCCACCCCCTCGCAAAGCTTCATGAACCCGGCGCTGGGCACCGCCATCTGCTCGGCGCTGAACGACTACGCCGTGGAATTCCTCGCCAAGCCGGAACCCCGCCTCAAGGCCAGCATCACCGTCAACTACGAGGATGCCGAGAGCGCGGTGGCCGAAATCCGGCGCTGGGCCGGCAGCCCGCATATCGGCCACGTCTACCTGCTCTCGCGCACCGCCGAACCCCTCGGCACCCCGCGCTACCGCCCCATCTTCCGCGCCGCGGCCGAAGCCGGCATCCCCGTGGCGATGCACGCCTTCGGCTTCGGCGGCAACCCGAACACCTCCGGCGGCTGGGCCAGCTTCTACATCGAAGACATGCTGGCCCACGCCCACTCCATGCAGTCCCAACTCGTCTCCCTCATCGTCGAAGGCGTGTTCGAGGAACTGCCGAACCTCAAGTTCGTCATGATCGAAGGCGGCTTCGGCTGGGTCCCCTCCCTCGGCTGGCGGCTGGACAAGCACTGGCGCACCCTGCGCAGCGAAACCCCGCACCTGCGCCTGGCCCCCAGCGAATACATCAAGCGCAACGTCTGGCTCACCACCCAACCCATGGAAGAGCCGGGCAACACCCAGCACCTCGAAGACCTCATCGGCTGGATCGGCCTCGAACGGCTGATGTTCGCCTCCGACTACCCGCACTGGGACTTCGACGACCCGATGACCTCGCTGCCGATCCGCTTCAACGCGGAGGACTCGCGGAAATTCTACCGCGGCAACGCGGCGGCAGTGTACGGCAGGTAATCCCAACGCCCGCAACACCCCACACACCGCCGTAGGGCGGGCTTCAGCCCGCCATCGCCGGCCGGCTAAAAACCTTGTAGACCAGACCAAGCAAGACTCTTCTTTTTCTGAAGAAAAAGAAGCAAAAAGACTTTTCCCCGTTTGCCCGCGGCAGCGCCTCGTCTCTCCGGATCGGAGGGCGGGGCGTTTTGCATTGATCGAACACTCATCGCACACAGAGATGAAAAAAATCCGGGGAACCCCTTGCATCCGGGGTTAAAGTTAGTTATATATGCTCCCAATGCCGTATAACGCCGCCGCACCGAGCGACGCCGACGCACCGCGCCCCTGGGCGCGGGCGATCCTGCTCGCCCGGATTCCGGCGCTCCTCAAGCTCGTCCTGCTGGCCCTGCTCTCCGCCGTCTCGATGGCGGACACCACCGGCCGCACCCTGCGCGCCCTGCGCAAGGACTGGCTCTTCTCCACCAACACCAACCTGAGCGAAGATCTGGACTCCGCCCGGCACCCGTACACCCTCCGCCGCCTTCTCCAGCTCCGCGCCGAACTCGGCTGGCTCATGCGCGGCCACCCCAACCGCGGCATGTCCCTGTCCGGCCACCGCGCGCCCGCCCCCTGCCCGCCGCAGGCTGCCCGCGCGCCCCCATAGCCGCCGCACGCCCCAAATCACCCCGAATCCGTCGCCAAAACCCCGCGTCCCGCGGCGACGACTCACGCCCTCTCGCAGGGCGGGTCGCGAAGCGGACCCGCCATCTCCCCCGCGCCAGACCTCCCGGCACGCACCCAAGCGGGCGAAAGTTTTTTGGTTCTTTTTTTCAAAAAAGAACCGCTTCCCTCCTCAAAGCCGCCCCACCGCCGCAAACCCCACATCCGCCGCCACCAACGCCGCGTCGATATCCGCCGCCTGGTGCGCCGTGCACAGGAACATGTTGTGCTTGGGGTGGAAGTAGGCCCCCGCCCGCAGCGCCGCCGAACAGAACGCGTTGGCCTTCTTCAGCTCCGCATCGTCCTCGAACAGCACCAGCGGCATCTGCACCGGCCCGCTCTGGCGGATCGCGATCCCGTGCTTGGCGGACAGCGCCGCCATCCCCGCCCGGAACCGTTCGCCCATCGCTTCCATATGGGCGATGCCCTTGTCGCGCTTCAGCGCCCTGATCGTCGCCACGCCCGCCGCATGCGGCACGGCGGCGGTCCAGAACGATCCCGTGGAGAACGTCCCCTTCACCGCATCGCGGAACCGGTCATTGCCGGTGATGGCCGCCAGCGAATGCCCGTTGGCGATGGATTTGCTCCAGGCCGAAAGATCCGGCCGCACCCCCACCAGCTCCCACGACCCGCCCTCGTGCAGCCGGAACCCGGCCCGCACGTCGTCGATGATCAGCGCGGCCCCGGTGGCATCGCACAGCTCCCGCGCCCGCCGCGCGAAGGCGGCCGAGGGCATTTCCTGGTCGATCCCCACGTCATGCCGGAAGGCGGAGGCCACGATGGCCGCCAGGTCCCCCTGGTGCCGGTCCACCGCCGCCTCCAGGCTGGCCACGTCGTTGAACACGTAGTGGTCGATATGCGCCCGGTCCTCGGCGGTGACACCGCTCAACGAAGGCGAGGTCCACGGCACCGCGCCGTGATAGGCCCCCTTGGCCACCAGCACCTTGCGCTTGCCCGTGCCGGCCCGCGCGAAGGTCACCGCCATGGTGGTGGCATCGGTGCCGTTCTTCTGGAACTGCACCCAGTCGGCATGCGGGATCGTGTCCACCAGCAGCTCCGCCAGCTCCACCATCGCCTCGCCGGGCCCGTTCTGGCAGTCCCCCATCGCCGCCTGGCGCGCGGCGGCCTCCTCCACTTCCGGGTGGTGATGCCCCAGCAGCACCGGCCCCCAGCTGCACATGAAGTCGATGTATTCGTTGCCGTCCACGTCGCGGATGCGGCAGCCCTGGGCGGAGCCGAAGAACTGCGGATACCCTTCCGGCAGGTTGGCCGCGTTCTGGTGCCCCCACATCCCGCCAGGCACCACGCGCGCGGCCCGCGCCCGCAGCTCCGAATCCTTCGCGTTGTGCAGCATCCGCTTCTCCATTCGCGATCCCGCGTGCATCCTATTCCCGCATCACGCCACAGCGCGAGGGGGGGGCCATGCGCATCACCGAGGTTGAACCCATCCTGCTGCGCGGCGAGGCCAGCTACGGCTCCACCGCCGGCGGCGAGGAAGCCACCGACAACGGCGACTGGCAGCTGCTGGTCCGCGTGGCCACGGACCAGGGCCTTACCGGCTGGGCCGATGCCGAAACCCTGGCCCCGGCAGCGGTGGCCATCATCTCCGGCCAGGGCATGTCGATCCCCGGCTTCCAGACGCTGGCCGGCCTGCTGGTCGGCGAGAACCCGCTCGATGTGCAGCGCCTGTGGGACAAGCTCTATGTCGGCAGCGCCTATTACGGCCGCCGCGGCATCGCCATGCAGTGCATCTCGGCGATCGACAACTGCCTGTGGTCCATCCGCAGCCAGGCCGCCGGCCAGTCCCTCTCCCGCCTGCTGGGCGGGCGGCGGCGCGACAGCATCCCGGCCTACGCCTCCACCCTGTTCCGCGACACGCCGGAGGGGATGGCGGCGGCGGCCCGCGGCTACATCGACCGCGGCTTCCGCGCGGTGAAGTTCGGCTGGGGCGTGTTCGGCCAGGATGAAGGCCGCGACAGGGAACTTGTGGCGGCAGCGCGCGAGGCCCTCGGCCCCGACCGCCACCTGCTGGTCGATCCCGGCTGGTATCCCGCCGGCTGGAAGAACGCCGCCCAGCCCTTCTCCAGCGCGCTGCGCACCCGCCGCGAGGCCGAGCGCCTGTGCCGCTGGCTGGCCGAGTACGACGTGGGCTGGATCGAGGATTTCATCCACCCGGAACGCTTCGACGAATACGCCGCCATCCGCCGCACCAGCCCCACCCCGGTCGCCGCCGGCGAGCAGGTGGCGACCGTGTGGGATTTCCAGCGCTTCATCGGCGAGGGCTGCGTGGACATCGTGCAGCCGGATCTCTCCCGCTGCGGCGGCATCAGCGTGGCCGCCCGCGTGGCGGAGATGGCCGAACAGGCCGGGATCGAGCTGGTGCCGCATTCCTGGCTGACGCACCTGCTCACCGGCTACTCCCTGCAGCTGATCGCCACCCTGCCGCGCGCGAAGTTCGTGGAGTTCAACGTGAGCCAGAGCGCGCTCACGAAGGGCATCGCGAAGGCCAGCTTCGACCTGCAGCCGGACGGCACCGTGCCGATCCCCGACACGCCGGGCATCGGCGTGGAGGTCGATCTCGATTTCGTCGCCAGGCACAGGGTGAACTGACCATGGACCGCATCATCACCCGCCCTGGCGGCCTCGACCTCGAAAGCCCCGGAAGGCGCGACTACTGGGTGGCGCTGGAGCATGATTCGATCTGGGGCGACCACCTCATCCCGCTCACCGTCATGGTCGGGCCGAACGCAAAGCCCGGCCAGGGCCTGGTGGCCTTCGGCTCCAACCACGGCAACGAATACGAAGGCCCCGTCGCGGTGAAGCACCTTCTGCGGGACATCGACGCCGAGAACGTGCAGGGCCGCATCATCCTGGTCCCTGTCCTGAACCCCGCCGCCTTCCGCGCCGGCACGCGGGATTCCACGCTGGACGACAACCGCAACCTCAACCGCTGCTTCGTCGATGGCGCCGGCGTCACCCCGGCCATGGCCGGCATCACCCACCGCATCGCCGCCTTCGTGCGCGGCTGCATCTGGCCGCACGTGCACATCGTGATCGACCTGCACGCCGGCGGCAGCGTGGCCCGCTTCGCCCGCGGCACCAGCTACCACCTGGTGGACGACCCCGAGCAGGGCCGGCTGATCGAAAACACCGCGCGCTGGTTCGGCACGCCGATCGTGATCGCCTACCAGAACGAGACCCCGGGCCTGCTGCCCAGCGAGGGCGAGCGCCTGGGCAAGATCACCATCGGCGGCGAGTTCGGCTGGGGGGCCGCCGTCTCGGCCGAGGGGGTGCGCTATGCGAAACACGGCGTGCTGGCCGCCGCCATCCATCTCGGCCAGCTGCGCGGCAGCATCGAGCGCATCGCCCACCATGCCGCCGGCACCCAGAAGCTCGCCGCCATGGTGGACCGGGAGTGCTTCACCGTGGCGCCGTTCGACGGCCATTTCGAGCCCGTCATCGAATGCGGCACGGAGGTGAAGGCGGGCACGGTGGTGGGCTGGCTGCACGATTTCCAGCGCATCGACCTCGACCCCTGGCCGGTGCGCGCGCAGGTGGACGGCATCATCATCGCCCAGGCCTGGGGCGCGGTGGTGCGCCAGGGCCAGCACATCGCCATCGTGGGTCGCGTGCTGCCCTGGCTTGCCTAGACTCCGGGACTTCGCCATCTCCCATGGATGCCTGCTGACGCCTTCGGCCTGACGTGGCCGCATCCCCTGCCGCCCTGGCAACAGGAAGGCATCGCCCGCCTCGCCCAGGGCTCCCTGCTGCTGGCCGACGACATGGGCCTGGGCAAGACCGTGCAGGCCATCGCCGCGCTGCGCGTGCTGGGGGCGGAGGCGCGGCCGGCGCTGGTCGTGGCACCCGCCAGCCTGCTGCACCAGTGGCAGGCCCAGCTGCGGCTCTGGGCGCCGGAGCTGAACCCCGCCCTGGTGCAGGGCACAGCGCGCGAGCGCGAGGCCGCCTGGTGGCGGCGGGCGGATATCCACCTGGCCAGCTACGAATCGCTGCGCGCGGACATGGAGCTGCCCGGCCCGCTGGGGCCTGCCCATCGCGCCTGGGGCGTGGTGGTGGCCGACGAGGCGCAGCGCCTCAAGAACGGCGGCACCGCCACAGCCATGGCCGTGCGCCGGCTGCGCACCCATCGCGCCTGGGCGCTGACCGGCACGCCGCTGGAGAACCGGATCGACGACCTCATTGCCATCCTCGATTTCGTCGTGCCCGGCGCCTTCGAGCGGCGCACGCTGGCCCTGGGCCTGCGCCCGCTGCTGGACCGCGTGCAGCTGCGCCGCCGGCGGGCCGAGGTGCTGCCGAACCTGCCGCCCAAGACCGGCTTCATCATCGACCCCGGCATGGGCCCCGCCCAGCGCGCCGCCTATACCGCGGCGGAGCGCCAGGGCCAGGTGTTCCTGCGCGCCCAGGGCGCCAGCGTGCGCGTGCGCGTGACCCAGGTGCTGGAGCTGTTGCTGCGCCTCAAGCAGATCTGCAACGCCCTGCCCGAGACCGGCGAGTCCGCCAAGCTGGACGACCTGGAGCGCCGCATCGAGACCACCGCCGCCGGCGGGGAGAAATCGTTGGTGTTCAGCCAGTTCACCGAGGCGCCGTTCGGCGTGGCCGCCATCGCCCACCGCCTGCGCCGCTTCGCCCCCCTGACGCTCACCGGCGCCGACGACGCCGCCACCCGCGCCGCCACGCTGCGCCGCTTCGCCGACAGCCCGGCCCACAAGGTGCTGGTGCTGTCGCTGCGCGCCGGCGGCGTGGGCCTCAACCTCACCGCCGCCTCCGTGGTGTTCCATTTCGACCGCTGGTGGACCGCCGCGGTGGAGGCCCAGGCGGAAGACCGCGCCCACCGCATGGGCCAGCTTCTGCCGGTGCAGGTGTTCACCTACGTCACGCCCCAGACGGTGGAATCCCGCATCGCGGAGATCATCGCCAGGAAGCGCGCGCTGGCCGACCTGTTCGTGGACGGCATCGGGCCGGAGGGGCTGGAGGGCCTGGCGCTCGCCGACCTGCTTCAGGCTGCCGGGGCTATGTAAGAGCCTTGGCGAAGACACCGGTGGCGTAGTCCGGCCATTCCGCCTGCAGCACCTCGCGCATCGCCCGCGCGGCGGCCAGCAGCGCTGGCAGTGCCGCGGCCCCGCCGGTGAGGCCGAGCGAGACATGCCCCTCGCGGCTGGCACACAGCACGCCCTGTTCCGCCGCGACGTCCTTCACCTGCTTGTGCAGCCTGCCGCCCGCCATCACCCAGGGCAGGTAGGCCTCCAGCCACAGCACGCCTTTGGCATCCTGGCGCAGCGTCACCGGTTCCGGCCGCAGCCAGACCAGGGTCACGCCCGGCTTGCCGCGCTTCGGCTTCGCCGTGCCGGGCACCAGGCCCTGCGCCGCCACCGCCGCGCGCAAGGCGGCCACCGCATCGGACATCACGCCCTCCCCAGCTCGATGCGCAGCAGCCAGCGCGTCATCTCAGGCATCCACCGTTCCACTGCGAATCCCGCCCGTTCCAGCACGCGGCGGGAGGCGGCGTTCTCCGGATGCACGAAGGCGGAGACCGTGGAAAGCCCCAGCTCGCGCGCCCGTTCTAGGCTGGCGGCCACCACCTCGCCGGCGAAGCCGCGGCCCCAGGCCTCGCGGGCGAAGAAATAGGCCACCTCGGGCCCGTAGCCGGGGTCGAACGGGTCGTCGTTCAGTCCGCCGAAGCCCACCACCCGGCCTTCGTGCCGCACCGTCCAGCAGCCGAAGCCGAGCCGGCGCGCCTGCCACCAGTGCCCGGCGATGTGCCGGCGCATGGTGCGCAGCGAGTCCTGGCGGTAGGTGTGGCGCATCACCTCCGCATCGCCCATGAAGGCGAACAGCGCGGGCGCATCCTCCAGCCGTGGCGGGGAAAGATGCAGCCGCGGTGTCAATCGTTCCGAGGGAACAGCCACGGGTTCGCATCCAGCGGCGAGATCGGCCGGCGGATCTTGGTGTAGGGGATCTTGGCCGCATCGGGCGGATAGGGGCCGCCGCAATCGACATAGGTGATCTTGGCGGCGATGGGCGCGAAGGCGGCGAAGAAGTGGTTGGAGGACTTCACCACCACGATCTTCTTCCTGGACAGGTCGATGCCGAGATTGGTGAACACCGGCGGCGAGAAGGTCTGCGCCCGGCCGCTGGCCAGCACGACATCGAGGTTGCCGATGGTGATCGCGGCCGCGGCGCCGAGGGAGACCTCGCTCTGCTCGAAGGGGATGCGCAGGTCGTCGGTGACGGCCTTCACCGTGACGACGGCATCGATGGGCTTGCCGGAGGTGGCCGCTGCCTTGCCGCCGAAGCGCAGCGGCATCACCGCGCCCACGCCGGCGGCGATGCAGAAATTCACCGCCTGGGCATCCCACAGGGCGCCGACGGCGGCGGGCACATCGGGGTACTTCAACAGCTCCTCGATCAGGAAGGTGCTGTCCCCGGCGACGCCGCCGCCCGGGTTGTCCCACCGGTCGGCGAGCACCACGGGGCCGCCCTCGGTGGCCAGCGCATCGGTGACGGCCTCGGCGGTTTTCAGGTGCACGGGGTTGGCGCCCTTGCCCCAGGCCAGTTGCTCGCGGCCCAGCTTTTCCGCCAGCGCCTCGCCTTTCGCGCGGTCGTCGGCGTAGACCAGCATCTTGCTGCCGACGTCGTACACGTCGGCCGCGGTGAAGCCGTGGATGGCGCTGATGGAGCGGATGCCATCGTGGCCCTCCATCGCCAGCATGCGGTCGACGAAGCTGCGGCCTGGCTCGCGCCCGGTCATGAAGCCGCCGATGTGGCGCAGGTCCCACACGCAGGGCACCGGGTTGATCTCGCCGCGCGCCTGGGCCAGGCACAGGGCGGCGAGGTCCTCGGCGCGGGCGAGGAAATCCGTGTGCGGGAATTCCTTGAAGGCGACGATGAAGTCCGCACTTTGCACCATCGTGTCGGTGAGGTGCGTGTGCGGGTCGATCTCGCCGCCGATCACGGCCTTCGGCGCGATGGCGCGGGCGCGGGCCATCAGGTCGCCCTCGCAGTCGTCGTAGCCGTGCGCCACCATCGCGCCGTGCAGGCCGAACATGATCACGTCCACCGGCATGGCGGCGCGCAACTGGTCGAGGATCTCGTCGCGCAGCGTCTCATAGGTGGCGCGGCCCACCGTGCCGGCGGGGTCGGCCCAGGCGCAGGTGCCTTCCACCAGCGTGTGGCCCTGCTCGGCGGCCAGCCGACGCGCGACCACCACGACCGCGGTGTTCATGGTGGCCGCCGCCGGTGCCGTGCCGGGCTTGTAGTATGTCGGCGCGAAGCTGCGCAGATCGGTCGGGATCGGCGCGAAGGTGTTGGTCTCGGTGGCGAGTGAAGCTACGAAAATCCGCATCTACTTTTTCGCCACGTTCCAGAACACCACGGTCTCAGGCACCTTCAGCAGTCCTTCCAGGTTGTCGCGCTGCGCCGAGAGCGACGCATACTGGCCGAACGGGACATACACCACGATCTGCGCGCCGCGCAGCTGGATGTTCTCCACCAGCCAGCGCGCCTTGATCGGGTCGGTCTCGCGGATCCAGGCGGCCCGCAGGCGTTCCAGTTCCGGATCACAGGGCCAGCCGAACCAGCCCTTGTCGCAGGCGGCGGACATCTGCACGTGGAACACCGGGTTGGCCGGGCCGAGCGGGCCGCCCATGGTGAGGAAGATGTGCCAGCCATTGGCGGCGGGCCCGCGCACCGCGCGCCGGCTGACCACCGTCGCCCAGTCCATCGTCTGCATCTCGACATTCACGCCGGCCTTGCGCATGGCCGCCACCAGCACCTGGGTGGCGCGGTTCATGATGGGCTGGTCCGACGGATCCAGCACCACGATCTTCTCGCCCTTGTAGCCGCCGGCGCGCAGCAGCTCCATGCCGCGACGGAGGCGCACATCCTCCGGCACATCGGCGATCAGCGTTTCGGCACCGTATTCGCTGCCGTTGGGCGAGCCGCAGATCAGGAGGGCGCCGCAGACCTGGCCGAGCTTCTCGTCGCCCAGGGCGGCCAGGATCATGTCGCGCTGGTTGACGAAGCTGTACATCGCGCGGCGGGCGATCGGGTTGTCGAAGGGCGGGTTGGTCCAGTTCACCCGCAGCGTGCCCTGGCTGCCGGTGGGCCAACGCTCCTCCACCACCACGCCGCGGCTGGTGCGCAGCATCGGGATGAGATCCAGCGTGGGGCTTTCGACGAAATCCACCTCGCCGTTGCGCAGGGCGGAGGCCTGGGTGGAGGGGTCGGGGATCACCACCCATTCCACCCGCTCCACGCGCGCCACCTTGCCGCCGGCGATGCCGCTGGCGGGCTCCGCGCGCGGCACGTAGCCGGGGTTGCGCACGTAGACGGTCTTGCTGCCGGCCACCCATTCATCCTTGCGCATGATGAAGGGGCCGGAGCCGAGCGGGTCGCTGAACTGGGTGCGCGAGGGCAGGCCCTTCACGATCTTGGCCGGCTTCACGAACATCGGGATCGCCATCGGCTTGGCGAGCACGTAGGGCAGCTGCGGGAACGGCTCCTTCAGGCGCACGCGCACGGTGCGGGCATCCACGGCATCGAGCCCGGCGAGGAAGGTGGCGATCATCTGGCCGGCGCCGTCGGCCTCCGCCCAGCGGATCCAGCTGGCGACGACATCCTCTGCCGTGACGGGCGTGCCGTCGGAGAAGGCGAGCTTTTCGCGCAGATGGAAGGTGTAGGTGAGCTTGTCGTCGCTGAGCTCGTAGCGGTCCGCCATCTGCGGCTGGATCTGCTGGTTCGCATCCAGTCCCAGCAGCGTGTCGTAGACCATGAAGCTGTGGTACCGGGTGATCGCGGCTGCGGTCCAGTCGCTGTCGATGCTGCGCAGCTCGCCGGGCAGCACCACCTTCAGCACGTTCTGCTGTGCCGATGCGGGCGCCAGTGCCGCCGTTGCGGCCATCATGGCCGCCGCCAGGAACGCACGCTTCATGCCGACCTCCTGCTGGGGCTTCGCGCCCTCTGGCTGCAACTGAACGCCCGCCGGCTTGGCGCGTCAACCATCCTGCCGCTACGGTTCAGGCAGGAGGACCCGCCCATGCCCCGCATCCTGTTCGCCGCGCTGTCGCACGAAACCCACAGCTTCGTGGACGAAACCACGCCGCTGGCCGATTTCCGCCAGCGCGATGCCGCGGGAATCCTGGCCCGCCGCGGCGACCTCTCGGTGGTGGACGGGTTCCTGATCGTGGCGGAGCGCGAGGGCTGGGCGGTGGTGCCGACGCTGGATTGGGGTGCCACCCCTTCCGGCACGGTGGAGCAGGAGGTTTTCGAAACCTTCTGGCGGGAACTGGAGCCCCTGGCGCGGGCGGCGCTGGCCGAGGGGCTGGACGGGATCTACCTGGTGCTGCATGGCGCGATGCGCACCACGGGCCTGGAAGACCCCGAAGGCGAGCTGATCGCCCGGCTGCGCGCCCTGCCCGGCGCCGAGGCGCTGCCGCTGTTCGGCGTGTACGACCAGCATGCCACGCTGACGCCGCAGATGTGCGGGCTGTCGAACGGGCTGGTGAGCTACCGCAACACGCCGCACACCGATGCGCATGAGGCGGCGATCCGCGGCGCCGAGTTGCTGGCGCGGGCACTGAACACCGGGCGCCTGCCGCGCACCATCTGGCGCGGCACCAACATGATCCTGCCGCCCACCGGGGTTGCCACCGCCGACCGGCCGATGCGCGACCTCTGCGCGATGGCGCGGCAGATCGAGGCGGAGACCCCGGAGATCCTGTGCGTGAACGTTGTCGGCGGCTACAGCTTCGGCGATTCCACCCATGCCGGGATGGCCTTCTCCGCCATCACCGAAGGCGATGCCGCGCCCGCCGAGGCGGCGCTGGCGAAGCTTGCGGACCTGGCCTGGGAGCTGCGCCACCACGGCATTCCCGCGCAGGAGGATGCCGACGAGATCCTGTCGCGCGGCCTGCCCAACCGGCCCGGCCCGGTGCTGCTGGTGGAGCCGGCGGAGAACATCGGCGGCGGCGCGCCCGGCGATGGCACCGAATTGCTGCGCGCCATGCTGAAGCACGACGTGCAGGGCGGCGGGATCATCCTGAACGACCCCGCCGCGGTGCAGGCGCTGAAGAAGCTGGGCAAGGGGGAGCGCATCGCGCTGCCGCTCGGCGGGCGGGGCAGCCGGCTCGATCCCGGGCCGGTGACGCTGGAGGTGGAGAAACTCTCGGAGTCCGACGGCAACTTCACGCTGGAGGACCGGCATTCGCACAGCGCCGGGAGCTCCGGCATTCATGTGAGCATGGGGCCCTGCGCGGTGGTGCGGCACCGGGGCATCACCATTTTGCTGACGAGCAAGAAGACCCCGCCCTTCGATCTCGGGCAGTGGCGCAGCCAGGGGATCAACCCCGAGGAGTTGCGCGTTATCGGGGTGAAGGCGGCGGTGGCGCACCGGCAGGCGTACGACAGGATCATGTCGGAGACGCATACGGTGACGACGCGGGGGCCATGCTCCTCGGATAGCCGGGTGTTTCCGTATACGCGGCTGCGGCGGCCGATTTTTCCGCTCGATCTTGAGTAAGGAAGAGTCTTCTTTTTTCTGAAGAAAAAAGAAGCAAAAAAGACTTTCCGACCTTGCGCCCGGGCCAGGTCGGAAAAGTTTTTTGGTTCTTTTTTTCAAAAAAGAACGCGCTTGCTTACGGAACTTCTTCCTCCGGTGCCGAGGGCTTGTACGGCTCGAGCATCGCCGCCACGCCGGCCTCGGCCAGGGCTTCCTCCGTGCCGGCGGCGGCGCCGCTGACGCCCACGGCGCCGACCACCTCGCCCTCGAACTCCACCTTCACGCCGCCGACCAGGCCGGTGATGCGCGGGTCTGCGAAGCCGGCCAGGTCGAAGCCGGTCTTGGGGTTGCGCGAGGCGGATTCGATGTCGCGGGTGTTCTGGCCGAGGCGGGCGGCGGTGTAGGCCTTGGCGATGGCGGGGGCGATGTCGCCGGGCCCGGCCCCGTCCATGCGCAGCAGGGCCAGCAGCTCGCCATAGGCATCGGCGATCGCCACCACCACCGCGGCATCGCGCCGTTCGGCCGAGGCGCGGACCGCGGCGATGCCCCGGCGGGCGTCATCGGCACTGATCGTCTTGACCTCGCGCATCGCTTCGCGTCTCCCTCTCTGTCCAACGCACCGACATAGGGCCCGCCATGCCAGACCCCAAGCCATTCCGCGTCGCGGGCCTCATCGGCTGGCCGGTGTCGCAGTCGCGCTCGCCGATGCTGCATGGGCATTGGCTGGCGGAGCACGGCATTCCCGGCGCCTACGTGCCGCTGCCGGTGGCGCCGGGGCGGCTGGCGGAGGCGCTGCGCGGCCTGGTGGCGCTGGGCTTTGCCGGGGCCAACGTGACGGTGCCGCACAAGGAGGAGGCGGCGCGGCTGGTGGACCGGGTGGATCCCGTGGGCAGGCGGATGGGCGCCATCAACCTGATCGTGGTGGAGCCGGACGGCACGCTGAGCGGCTACAACAAGGACGGCTACGGCTTCATCGAATCGCTGCGCGAGGGGCACCCGGCCTGGCGCGGCGATGCTGGCCCTGCCGTGGTGCTGGGCGCCGGGGGCGGGGCGCGCAGCGTGGTGGTGAGCCTGCTGGAGGAAGGGGCGCCGAGCGTGCGGCTGCTCAACCGCACCCGGGCGCGGGCGGAGCAATTGAAGGCGGAGTTCGGTGGCCCGATCGAGGTGATCGACTGGGAGGCGCGCGACGGGGCGCTGGCGGGGGCCGCGCTGCTGGTGAACACCACCACCCAGGGCATGACCGGGCAGAAGCCGCTGGAGATTTCGCTGGAGGCGCTGCCCACCACGGCCCTGGTGTGCGACATCGTCTACAACCCGCTGATCCCGCCGCTGCTGGCCGCCGCGCGGGCCCGCGGCAACCCGATCGTGGGTGGGCTTGGCATGCTGCTGCACCAGGCGCGCCCGGCCTTCGAGAAGTGGTTCGGCGTGCTGCCTGCCGTCACGCCCGAGCTGCGCGCGAAGATCGAAGCCACGATCGGTGCCAAATGAGCGTATCGCCCTGGGCGGAGCTGCTGCGCCCGCCGCATCTGGCGCCGCTGGCGATGCTGTCGCTGGGCATCGGGCTGTATGCGTTCAACACCTTCCTGGTCGCGACCTCCCTGCCCAGCGCGGTGCTGGAGATCGGCGGCGTGGCGTTGATCGCCTGGGCCTCCACGCTGTTCCTGGTCAGCGCCATCGTGGCCGGGGCGGCGGGGGCCACGCTGAAGGCGCGGCTGGGGGCGCGGACCGGGCTGCTGCTGGGCGGGGCGGCTTTCCTGGCCGGCACGCTGGCCTGCGGGCTGGCGCCTTCCATGCCGGTGCTGCTGCTGGGCCGCGCGCTGCAGGGGGCCGGGGAGGGATGCGTGGCGGCCATCAGCTACGCGCTGATCCCCGCGCTGTTCCCGGCGCGGCTGGTGCCGAAGGTGTTCGCGGTGGAGGCGCTGGTGTGGGCGCTGGCCGGGCTCGCCGGGCCGGTGGTGGGCGGCGCGCTGACGGAGGCGATCTCCTGGCGGGCGGCCTTCCTGGTGAATGCGCCGCTGGGCCTGCTGTTTCTCGCCCTGGTGCTGGCCACCGTGCCGCGCGCGCTGCCTGGCGCCGATACCGGGGCCCCGCTCGCCCGGCTCGCGGCGCTGGCGGCCGGCATCCTGCTGATCGCTGCGTCTTCGTTGGCCGGGCACGTGGCGGTATCGGCCCTGCTGGTGGGCGCCGGTGGGGCCGTGCTGGCCGGGCTGATCGTGCTGGATGCGCGCAGCGCCGCGCCGCTGTTTCCGCGCCGGGCCTTCCACCCCGCCACCGCATTGGGCGCCGGGCTGCTGGTGGTGCTGCTGATGCCGGTGGCGCACTCCTTCGGCATGATCCACCTGACGCTGACGCTGCAGCAGGGCTGGGGCTTTGCGCCCACGCTGGCCGGGGCGTTCTTCGCCATCGGGCCGCTGGCCTGGAGCGGGGCGATGATGCTGGTGGCCAACCTGCGACATCCGGCGGTGCCCACGCTGGGCATCCGGCTCGGCCCGCCGCTGCTGCTGCTGGGCCTGGCCGGGCAGTTGGCGGCCATCGCGGCCGGCGCGCCCTGGGCGATGCTGCCGTTCCTGCTGGCCACCGGCGCCAGCTTCGGCATCGGCTGGGCCTTCCTTTCGATCGCCGTGATGAACGCGGCCGAGCCGGCGGACCGGGACCGCGCGGCCGGGCTGGTGCCCACCGTGCAATCCGCGGGCTATGCGATCGGCGCGGCGCTGACGGGCCTGGCCGCTTCCCTCGCGGGGCTCGACGGCACCAGCCCCGCGGCGCTGCC
>CANHCJ010000024.1 GCA_947458025.1 Rhodospirillales bacterium
CCCCCGCACCGGCCCCGCGCGGCCCCGCCGGCGCGCATCGCCCGCCGCGCCCGCCCGCCACCAGGCGGCTGTTTCGAAAAACCGCCCCGTGCCGCGGCGCCGTCCTGCGCCTAAATTATTACGATATCAAAACTAATTTTCCGCCGCCGCGAAATGCCCCGCAATCTCCCGCCCGGGCGCGATCCACACATCGCCCCGCGCCAGCGCATGCCCCAGGAACGCCCGCAGCAGCCGCAGCCGCCCCGGCCGCCCGCTCACCTGCGGGTGCAGCACCGTCGTCAGCATCGCCCCCCATTCCACGATCTCGTCCAGCTCGTCCCGCCACATCCCCAGCACGTCGCGCGGCGCCATCACGCTGCGCGGGCTGAACCGCGCGGAGAGCCCCAGCATCCAGTCGTCGAAATTCGCACTCACCGGCAGCTCGATCGCCCCGGCCGACCCGTCCCGCAGCCGGTGCCGATACGGCCGCACGTCGTCACGGAAGGAACTGGAATAGGCCAGCCCATGCCGCACCAGCGCCGCCCGCTGCGCCTCGCAGACCTCGCCCCCCGGCGCCCGGTACCCCACCGGCACCACCCCCAGCCGCCGCCGCAGCGCCTGGAACCCGCGCGCCATCTCCGCCTCGATCCAGGGGCTGCCGGGATCGGGCCGCAGGTGATGGTAGCCGTGATGCCCGATCTCGTGACCGCCGCGCAGGATCGCCTCGCCCATCGCCGGATACGCCTCGGCCACCCAGCCCGGCACGAAGAACGTCGCCGTCACCCCCAGCTGGGCGAACAGCTCCAGCATCTTCGCCGTCCCCACCCGCCCCTCGTACCCGCCGAAGGAAAGGCTCACCAGGTGGTCGCCGCGCCGCGGATCGTCATCGGTCCACGCCGTCTCGGCATCCACGTCCACGGAAAGGAACAGCGCCGCCCGCTTCCCCCCGGGCCACGGCACCACCGGCGCGGGCGGGGAGGGGTTGGAAGGCCGCGCGGGAATGGCATCCCAGGCGGCGGTCGCATCGTCGGTCGGGCTCATCCCCCGATCATGCCACCAGCCGGCGCCGGCACAACCGCCCCGGAATCACGATCGGCTCCCGCCATCCTTCCCCGGCGAAGGGGAAGGCGGCGGGAGCCGACGGAAGCCACTTGGCAGGGTATCGGGCCTGTCGGCCCGCCCCCGCCCGGGGATCAGAACGACAGCGCGTTGAAGGCGTTGGTCAGGCGGCCGGAAAGCGCGGTGAACGCGGTGGCCAGGCCAACGGCCAGGACGCCGGCGATCAGGCCGTATTCCATGGCGGTCACGCCACGACGGTCGGCGATGGCGGACTTCACGATCTTGAGGGCGTACATCATGTGGAACTCTCCCGATTATGGACTGTTTCAGAGCCGGCATCGGGGCCCGCCGTTTCCGGACGCGACCTTGTCTCGGCACGGGGAGAATGCCGTGCAGCCGATTACATCCCACTTACAGGAACGCCATTTTTCACTTTCGTCTTTTTCGATGCGCCACGGCGCGCGGATTAAGCCGCCCCGCCGCGCCCCGCTCCACCGCGCGAGACAGCCAGATCCACCAGCCGCGCCCAGTTCCCCGCCGAATGCAGGTGCGCATAGACCGGCCCCAGCCAGCCCCGCCGCCGCCAGTCCAGGAAGGTCTCGTCCGCCACCTGGTCCAGCCGGTCCTGCCGCACCAGCCGGAACCCCCGCACCCGCGCCGAGCCCCCGCCGGTGAAGGTCACCTGCGCCTCCTCCTCCTGCAGCAGCCCCGCCTCGTCGAGCCCGCGCGCGAAGGAGGCCGCCGCCGCCAGGTTCTCCCGCAGCGCCGCGCAGAACTGCACCGCCTCGCTCAGCACCCGCGTCGGCTTGCCGTCCTCGAACAGGGGCTCGCCCGTCTCCGTCCCCAGGCAGGCCGCCCCTTCCTCCATGCCCACATAGGTCGCCTGCCGCTGCGGGTCCTCCACCACCAGGAACGGCCAGGCCCGCACATAGGCCGGCACATACGCCCCCGCCACCCAGGTGCCATCCGGCCCCACGAACAGGTTGCCGCCCTCGTCCAGCCCCACCAGCGCCACCGGCATCGGCGCCGGCCCGCCGGCGAACACCACGGGATAGTGCCGCGCCGCCAGCGCCACCTCGCCCAGCCCCAGCGGGATCGTCGCCGAGCCCGCGGCGAAGCCATACCCCGCCCCCCGGTCCAGCTTCAGCGCCCCGTGCGGCCCGGGGTTCACCCCCACCACGCGGGTGAAGAACAGCGGCAGCGCAGCAGCGTCCGACATCGTGCCCCCTTCAGCCCCGCCCGCCGGCATAGGCCGCGATCCGTTCCCGCAGCCCCGGCACCGCCGCCGAGCGCACCAGCGCGGCCAGGTCCGCATCCCGCGTATCCGCCCGCGCGGCTCCGGCCAGCGCCAGCGCCGTCGCCCGGTCCACCCGCGCCACCTCCGCCCCGATCGCCGCCACCTCCACGTCCCAGCCCTCCTGCGCCAGCAGCGAGGTCGCCAGCCCGCAGCCCAGCGCGCCCTCGGCATCCAGCCCCTGCCCACGCGACGTCAGCGCCAGCGCCCGCGCCTCGCCCACGATGGAAGCCAGCCGCCGCGTGCCCAGCACCAGCCCGAACCGCGCGCCGGGAAACGCGAACCGCGAACCGGGGTCGGCAATCCGCCAGGTGGCCGCGGCGAACAGGTCCGCCCCGGCCCCGAACATCCGCCCATGCCCCAGCGCCACCGTCGGCACCGGCGCATGCCGCACCGCCTGCAGCAGCAGCTCGATCGCCACGAACCGGCCGAGCAAGGAGGCATCCGTCTCCGCCTCGATCCCGCCCACGTCGAACCCGGTGCACAGCGCCTTGCCCGCCCCGCGCAGCACCATCAGCCGCACCGCGGGATCCCCCGCCTGCGCCACCGCCGCCCGCAGATCGGCCACCAGCGCCGCATCCAGCGCATTGCCGCGCTCCGCCCGCGCCAGCGTCACGGTCAGCACGCCCCCGTCGAGGGCGGTCGCAACGAGGCTCATGCGGAAGCCGGCGGCATCGACCACAGGTTCGGCACCACGTCCGCCGAGTAGCCGGAGACGAAGGTCTTGGGCGCGCCGGTGGCCACGTCGAACACGTGCCGGTGCACCATGCCGATATTGGCGCCATAGACATGGATGCTGATGGAGGGCGCATCGGGCACCGCGTTGGACACCACATGGATGTCCCCGATGCTCGGCGACACCTTGCCGATCATCCCCGGCCGCAGCGTGGCGCTGCCGCCGGGCACCAGCCGCCCATCCGCCGCGCGCTCGAAATGTGTCTCGGTCTCCGCGCCGCGCAGCATGCCGATCAGGCCCCACACCATGTGGTCGTGCACCGGCGTCTTCTGCCCCGGGCCCCAGACGAAGCTTACCACCGAGAACCGCTCCAGCGGGTCGCAGTGCAGCAGGTACTGAGTGTAGCGCTCCGGGTTCGGCTTCGCGAACGCCTCCGGCAGCCAGTCGTCATGCGCCACCAGGCCAGCCAGCAGCAGCTCGCCATTGGCCAGCATCGCCGGCTCGTTGCCGTGATGGGCATCGGCCAGCCGGGTGAAGTCCTGGATAAATTGCTTCAGCCGTTGCGTATTCAAACCACGCCTCCGTCACGAAGGGCCGCGATCTCCGCCGGCCCGAACCCCACCTGCGCCAGGATGGCATCGGTATCCGCCCCCAGCAGCGGCGCCAGCTTGTCCAGCTTCGGCGTGCCGTGCGCAAGCGTCACCCCGCTGCCGGCGAAGCGCAGCCTGCCCCACGGCGAGTCCACCTCCTGCAGCAGCCCGCGCGCCTTCACCTGGCGGTGCTCGATCACCTCCTCGATCCGCCAGATGGCGGCGGAGGGCGCGCCGGCGGCGTTCAGCCGCTCCTCCCACTCGGTGGGCGTGGCAGCGGCGAGCTTCTCCTCGATCAGCGCCCGCAGCGCCGGCTCGTTCTCCACCCGCAGGAACCAGTCGGCGAAGCGCGGGTCGCTGTTCATCTGCACAAGCCCCAGCGCCTTCAGCAGCGCGTCGTATTGCTTGTCGTTGTTCACCGCCAACAGCAGCCAGCCATCGCGAGCCTTGAACAGGTTGGCCGTCGGCTTGCGGCTGACGGCCTGGTTGCCGGACTGCTTCTGCCTGTGCCCCGCCACCGTCCAGTCCGCGATCGGGCCGGGCAGGAAGGCGAGCGTGGCATCCAGCATGGAGACGTCCACGAACTGCCCCACCCCGGTATGGGTGCGCTGGAACAGCGCCGAGGCGACGCCGAACGCGCAGGTCATGCCCGTGAGCGTGTCGCACACCGCGAACCCCGCCCGCACCGGCCCGGTCTCCTCATGGCCGGTGATCGACATGATGCCGCTCATCGCCTGGATCTTGCCGTCGTAGCCGGCCTCCGGGCTGTCCGGCCCGGTCTGGCCGAAGCCGGAGATGCAGGCATAGATGATGCGCGGGTTGATCGCCTTCAGCGCCTCGTAGCCCAGCCCCAGCCGGTCCATCACGCCGGGGCGGAAATTCTCCATCACCACGTCGGCCTCGGCGACCAGGCGGCGGATGATCTCCTTGGCCTCGGCCTTCTGCAGGTCGAGCGTGAGGCTGCGCTTGTTGCCGTTGATCGCCATCCAGCCGGACGCCATGCCGCGCTCGGCCCATTCGCGGGAGAGCGGGGTGCGGCGGGAATCCTCGCCCTCCCGCCGTTCCACCTTGATCACGTCCGCGCCCATCAGGGCGAGCTGGAAGCTGGCATAGGGGCCGGCGAGGACCTGGGTGAAGTCCAGGATCCTCACCCCCTCGAACGGGCGGGCGGCCATGTCAGGCCGACACCCGGTTGGCGCGCGCAAGCTCCTTCTGCCGGTCGAACTCGGCACGGCGGCGGGCGAGCTCCTCGGCCGGCATGGTGGCGATGTTGTTGTAGTCCAGCTTCCACATCCCGTCGGCGTTCCAGCGCAGCGGCGACTTCATCGTGGTCTGCGGGCCGGGCGCGGATTCCAGCACGCGCAGCGCCAGCTCCAAGGTCTGGTCCTGGCTGGCCACGTCGTGCGGCCGGCCGGCGCTGTTGCCGAGCGGGAAATCGCTGAACAGGAAGCGGGGCGCGGCGGCGAACTCCACGATGTCCTTGGCGCAGCCCATCACAACGGTGGCGATGCCGGCTTCCTCCAGCGCGCGGGCGGTGAGCGCGCTGGTCTGGTGGCAGACGGGGCAGTTGGGCACCACGATGGCGGCATCCACGCCATCGGCGAGCGCGCGGCGCACGATCTCCGGCGCGTCGGTGTCGATGGTCACGCGGTGGCTGCGGTTGGTCGGCGCGCCCCAGAAGCGCGGGGCGACCTGCCCGATGCGCCCGGCGGCGGCGGCGCGGCGCAGCGCCGGCAGCGGGAACCAGGTGCCGGGGTCGGTGGCCGTGGTGTGCTTGCGGTCGTAGCCGATATGGCTGATGCGCAGGTCGTGATCCACCGAGGTGTCGCCTTCGTACACCTGGTAGAACTTGGCGCTGCCGTTATAGGCGGCCCCCGGCCCCTGGTCGCCCTTGTCCGGCTGGTACGGCGCGGCGGTGGTCACGATGGCCACGCGCGCCTGCGACAGCGGCTTGGCCAGCCTGGTGAACGGCGCGTCGTTGTAGTGCGCCCAGCGATACGGCGTGGTGTAGCCGATGGCGATATAGTAATCGCGGGTGCGCTGCATGTACGGGATCGGCTGGTCGTGGTCCGGCACGAAGCCCAGCGCGTCGCTGACTGGCGAATCCATCGTCTTCCTCCCGCATCGGGCGTGGTTGCGCGGATGCTAGGCGCAGCCCGGCGCCGTGTCACGCATGCACCAAATGTTTGACTTCCCGGTGAATCTCTGGCCATGCGTCCGCCAGCACAAGCCGCCGGCGACGGGCGGCGCCGACATGGGAGATTCTTGATGACCTTCACCAAGCGTGCCCTGCTGCAGACCACCCTGGCCGTGGCCGCGGGCGCCGCGCTCGGCCGCGATGCCCACGCGCAGGCGATCGAGCAGCTGCAGCTTTTCGTGCCGGCCGCCCCCGGCGGCGGCTGGGACCAGACGGCGCGGACCATCGAGGCCGTGCTGCGCGCCAACAACCAGATCAAGACCGCGCAGGTGACCAACGTCCCCGGCGCCGGCGGCGTGGTGGGGCTGCCGCAGTTCCTGAACCAGTGGCGCGGCCGGCAGAACGCGCTGATGGTGGGCGGCATGGTGATGGTGGGCGCCATCATCGCCAACAAGGCGCCGGTGAAGCTGACCAGCACGCAGCCCGTGGCGCGGCTGACCGGCGAATCGCTCGTGGTGGTGGTGCCGCCCGACAGCCCCTTCAAGACCGCCGGCGACTTCGCCAATGCGCTCAAGGCCGATCCGGCCAAGGTGCCGGTGGCGGGCGGCTCGGCCGGCGGCTCGGACCACATCCTGCTGGGCATGATCGGCAAGGCGGCGGGCGTGGCGGCGAACCGGCTGAGCTACGTGGCCTTCGCCGGCGGCGGCCCGGCCCAGGCGGCGCTGCTGGGCGGGCACGTGGCCGCCGGCATCTCCGGCTTCGGCGAGTTCAGCGAGCAGGTGAAGGCCGGCCGGCTGCGGGCGCTGGCGATCTCCGCCGATACGCGCCAGCCGGGCATCGACGTGCCCACCCTGAAGGAGCAGGGCATCGACGTGGAGCTGTTCAACTGGCGCGGCGTGTTCGCCCCCCCGGGCGTGAACGCCGCCGGGCGCGACGCGATGGTGGCGCTGATGCGCACCATGACCCAGTCCGCCGCCTGGCAGGAGGAGTGCAAGAAGCGCGACTGGACCTCCATCCCGCTGTTCGGCGACGACTACGCCAAGTACGTGGAGAACGAGACCACGCGCATCGAGGCGATCCTGAAGGACCTGGGCCTGGCCTGACGTGACCGCGCCACCCCGCCCCGCCGGCCCCGCCTGGCCCGAGACGCTGATCGGGCTCGGCCTGCTGGGCGTGGCGGCGGTGGTGTGGTGGCAGAGCGGTGCGATTGCCGCCTCGCCGATGTACGCCAAGGTGGGGCCGCGCATCTTCCCCTACATGACGGCGATCGGCCTGGCGGTGCTGGCGCTGGCGCTGCTGGTGGCCGGGCTGCGCGGTGGCTGGCAGCCCGACGAGGAACGCGAGGTGCCGGTGGACTGGCGCGCCGTGGTCTTCGTGGGCGCCGGCCTGCTGGCCAACGTGCTGCTGATCGTGCCGGCCGGATTCACCCTGGCCTCCGTGGTGATGTTGGTGCTGGTGGCGCACGGCTTCGGCAGCCGCCGGCCGGTGCGCGACGCGGCGATCGCGCTGGCCTTCGCGCTGGCGGCCTATTTCGGCTTCGCCAAGGCTCTGGGCGTGAATATCGGCGCCGGCGTGATCGAAAAGCTGCTGGGGGGCTGACGGCATGGAAACCCTGGCCGCCCTGGGCACCGGCTTTTCCGTGGCGCTGTCGCCGGAGAACCTGCTGTGGTGCCTGCTGGGCACCACGCTGGGCACCGCGATCGGCGTGCTGCCCGGGCTGGGCCCGGCGCTGACTATCGCGCTGCTGCTGCCGATCACCTTCCAGGTGCCGGCCACCGCGGCCTTCATTCTGTTCGCCGGCATCTACTACGGCGCGATGTATGGCGGCTCCACCACCTCCATCCTGCTGAACACGCCGGGCGAGAGTGCCACCATCGTCACCGCGCTGGAGGGCAACAAGATGGCCCGCTCCGGCCGCGCGGGGGCGGCGCTGGCCACCGCGGCGATCGGCAGCTTCGTGGCCGGCACGGTGGGCACGCTGGGCATCACCTTCCTGGCGCCGGTGGTGGTGGATTTCGCGCTGAAGTTCGGGCCGGCGGAATACTTCTCCCTGATGGTGCTGGCCTTCGTGACCGTCTCTGCCGTGCTCGGCTCCTCCGCCGTGCGCGGCCTGGCGGCGCTGTTCTTCGGCATCTGGCTGGGACTGATCGGCATCGACCTGCAGACCGGCCAGGCGCGCTTCACCTTCGGGCTGGACGAGCTGCTGGACGGGATCAACGTGATCGTGGTGGCCGTGGGCCTGTTCGCGGTGGGCGAGACCTTCTACGTCGCCGCGCGGCGCTATTCCGGCAACGACGAGATCGTGCCGCTGCGCGGCTCCCTGTACATGACGCGGGAGGAATGGTCGCGCTCCTGGAAGCCGTGGCTGCGCGGCTCGGCGATCGGCTTCCCGATCGGGGCGATGCCGGCCGGCGGATCGGAAGTGCCGACCTTCCTCAGCTACTACACGGAGAAGAAGCTCTCCAAGCACAAGGAGGAATTCGGCACCACTGGCGCCATCGAGGGCGTGGCGGGGCCGGAGGCGGCGAACAACGCCTCGGCCGCGGGCGTGCTGGTGCCGATGCTGACGCTGGGCCTGCCGACCGGGGCGACGGCGGCGATCATGCTCTCGGCCTTCCAGAGCTACGGCATCAACCCCGGCCCGATGCTGTTCCAGAGCCAGCCGCAGCTGGTGTGGGGGCTGATCGCCAGCCTCTACATCGCCAACATCATGCTGCTGGTGCTGAACCTGCCGCTGGTGGGGCTGTGGGTGAAGATCCTGCGCATTCCGCCGCCGCTGCTGTACGCCGGCATCCTGGTGTTCGCCACCATCGGCACCTACGGCATCTCCAACTCGCCGGTGGACCTGGTGCTGCTGTACGCGATCGGGATCATCGGCTTCCTGATGCGGCGCTACGACTTCCCGGCGGCGCCGGTGATCATCGGCATGATCCTGGGGCCGCTGGCGGAGCAGGAGTTCCGCCGGGCCATGACCATCTCCAACGGCGACTGGACGGTGCTGGTGAGCCAGCCGCTCTCGGCCACGCTGCTGGCGCTGGCGGCGTTGGCGCTGCTGGGGCCGATGATCTGGCGGGTAGCAAGAAAGTAAGAGTCTTCTTTTTTCTGAAGAAAAAAGAAGCAAAAAAGACTTTCCCCGTTTGATGCGGAAAGGCCCGCCTTAAACGGACAAAAGTTTTTTGGTTCTTTTTTTCAAAAAAGAACCTCTTCCTTCGCCCCACACACCCGCAGCGCCTCCCGCATATGCCCCGGCACCGGTGCCGTGGCGTCCACCGACAGCAGCCGCAGCCGTCGCGCCAGCAGATGCAGCATGCCCTGGCCGTCGCCATACACGGGGTCGCCGAGCAGCGGCCAGCCCAGCGCGGCGGCATGGGCCCGCACCTGGTGGGTGCGCCCGGTGCGCGGGCGGAATTCCAGCCAGGCGATGCCGGGACCCTGGCCGAGCAGGCGCCAGTCCGTGACGGCCGGCTGCCCGGCCGGGTCGGCCACCATGCGCCAGGCGCGGCCGGTGCTGCGCTTGAACAGGGGCGCGTCGACGGTGCCCTCGGCCGCGGGCGGGGTGCCGCGCACGGCGGCCCAGTAGGTTTTCTCCACGCGCCCGGCGGCGAAGGCGGCCTGGGCCTCCAGCAGCGCGGCCTTGCGCAGGGCCACGAGCAGGCAGCCGGCGGTATCGGCATCCAGGCGATGGGCGAGCCACGGGCCGTCCTTGCGGCGGGAGAGGCCGGGGAAGGCATCCTCCACGCTGGGGCCGCCGGCGGGGCCGGGGTGGACCTTCAGCCCGGCGGGCTTGTTCAGCACCACGAAGCCGCTGTCCTGGAACAGGATGGGGATTTCCATGCCGCGCAGGTTGACAGGGGCGCGGCGGGGGCGGAAGCCGGGGGGATGAAGACCGATGCGATCTGCGGCCTGGCCGCCGTCTCCGCCGTATTCGCCAGGCGGCCGGAGGCGGTGCTGCGCCTGTTCTACCTGGCCGAGCGCAAGGTGGCGGCCGGGCCGTTCTGCGCCGTGCTGGCCGCGGCGAAGAAGCCGTACCGCATGCTGCCGGAGGAGGAGCTCGCGAAGGTGGCGGGCACGGGCCACCATGGCGGCATTGTGGCGGTGGCCAAGCCCCTGGTGCCCGCGATCCTGGATTTCGCCGCGCCGCCGAAAGGGAAGCTGCTGCTGGTACTGGACGGGGTGGGCAACCCCCACAATCTCGGCGCAATCGCCCGCAGCGCGGCGTTCTTCGGGGTGCCGGCGCTGCTGCTGGGCGAGGGCCCGGGGCATGCCATGCCGTCGGACGCGGCGCTGCGCACGGCCGAAGGCGGGCTGGAGCACCTGGCGCTGTTCCGCACCCGCGACCTGCCGCGCGCGCTCGCCGCGCTGGAGCCGCATTACCGCACCGTGGCGGCCACGCTCTCGCGCGAGGCGATGACGCTGGGGGACCTGCCGCGCGACCGGCCGGTGGCGCTGGTGCTGGGCAACGAGGAGACGGGCGTCTCCGCCCCGGTGGTGGCGGCATGCCGGCGGCAGGTGCGGATCGAGGGCTCTGGGCGGGTGCAGAGCCTCAACGTTGCGCAAGCCGCCGCCGTGTTGCTGCATGGACTTTGCGGCTGAGCAAGTTCCTGGCAGCATCGCCCCCATGCGCATCCATATCCAGAATCCCCCGCCCGACGACCTGTTCGTGATCACGCCGCAGCAATGGGCCGATTGCGCCGCGCGCCGGCCCGATGTGGGGCAGGGGCACGACATCTCCTACGCCGACGATGATGCCGGCTTCGCGAAGGGCATCGCGGACGCGGAGATCCTGATCGGGCCGCCGGGCGTGCTGAAGGGCCGCTCGCTGGCGGGTGCCAAGGCGCTGAAGATCGTGTTCGTGATGGCGGCCGGCATGGACAAGCTGATGCCGTTCGACTGGCTGCCGCCCGGCGTGGCGCTGCTGAACAACCGCGGCGCGCACGGGCCCAAGATGCGCGAATTCGCGCTGATGGCCCTCGCCATGCTCAACAACCGCATGCCCGCCTATGCCACGCAGCAGCGGCGCGCCGAATGGACCGGCCACTTCACCACCATCCTGCGCGGCAAGACGTGCACCGTGGTGGGCGTGGGCGACCTCGGCGGCAATGCCGGCGCCGCCGCGCGCAGCCAGGGCATGAAGACCATCGGCGTGCGCGCCCGCCCGGCCCCGCACCCGGAATTCGACCGCATGGTGGCGATTTCGGACATCGACAGCGTGCTGCCGGAAAGTGAGTTCCTGGTCCTGGCCTGCCCGCTGCTGCCCGAAACCCGCAACCTTCTGAGCCGCGAGCGCATGCAGAAGCTGCCGCGCGGCGCCAAGATCGTGAACGTCGGCCGCGGCCCGCTGCTGGACCAGGACGCGCTGTGCGACCTGCTGGAGAGCGGCCACCTCGACGGCGCCGTGATCGACGTGACCACGCCCGAGCCCCTGCCGCCGGACCACCGCGCCTGGAACACGCCGAACCTGGTGATCACCCCCCACGTCTCGGCCGACAGCCCGGCCACCTACAACCCGGACAGCCTGGACATCCTGCTGGAAAACCTGCGCGCCCGCCGCGACGGCAAGGCGATGCCGAACCAGGTGGACCTGGCCAAAGGCTACTGAGCCGGCGCGTGACGACCCGGCGGGCGGCGGCTATACTGCGGGCGACGTCTCCGTAGCTCAGCAGGATAGAGCACCAGATTCCTAATCTGGGGGCCGTGGGTTCGAATCCCGCCGGGGACGCCACCATCCTAGGGGCGAACCCCTCTCCGCCAGTGAGACGGCTTGAAAAACCCCAAGTTTTCCGAGAGTTTACCCGAAGCACTCGGGGCTTCGCGAGCGGAACGAACGCCCGAATCTCTCTCCAAAGGGCCAATTCTCTCCGCGACCTGGGGCTATGGGGGTTTCAGGCCCGAGTTGGAAATCATTGAAAATTATGGGTTTTCCGATGTTGATCCGTACTGTTAATTCGCATTTCGATTGGGTGGGTGATGGCAACTGGCAGCGAACAGCCACTCTTTCCAGTGCGCGCGGACGCCGACATCATGCCGCCCACTCTGCCGACAGCGCCTCGGCTTGCTGCAGGACATTTTGCACCGCCGCGTCCTGAAGATCGGGAGGATACCCATACTTGCGCAGCAGCCGCCGTACGAGGCGGCGGATGTTCGCCCTCGCCGAGTCGCGATGCATCCAGTCGACGGTGACGTTGCCCCTGATGATCGTGACAAGCTCATGGGCAATCACCCGGAGGACGGGCTCGCCCATCATTTGGCGGGCGCTCTCGTTCTCGGCTAGGGCGTCATAGAAGGCGCGCTCTTCCTCTGACAGCCCGGTCTCCTCGCCGCGAGCGCGGGCGGCGCGAATGTCCTTGGCGATCTGGATCAGCTCTTCCAACACCTGCGCTGTGGTGATCGCGTTGGTGTGGTAGCGCGCGATTGCGGCTTCCAGGCGTTCGGTGAAGCCCTTGGCCTGGGTCACGTTTCGCTGCGCCTGCGCTCGCACCGTCCCAGCGCTCAGTTTCTTAAGCGCCTCGATCGCGAGGTTCGGCTTATCCATCTCGCGCACCTCCGCGAGAAACTCGTCGGAGAGGATGGAGATGTCCGGGCTTTCCAGCCCCGCGGCCTTCATGATGTCGACGATCTCAGTGGACACCACGGCACGGCTGACGAGCTGCTGGATGGCGAGTTCGCGCTCCGCGGTGCTCTTCTTCCCATCACCCGGTGCGCTCTTGGCCAGCGCCACACGGATCGCCTGGAAGAAGCCGACCTCCTCGCGGATGGCGCGCGCCTCGTCGCTGGCGGAAGCTAGAGCGAACGCCTTGGAGAGCGCGGCGACAGCATCCGCGAAGCGCCGGTGGGCCCGCTTCTTCCCCTCCTCTGTGGTTTCTTTGGCAGCGTCGTTCTGCTGCATGGTCAGCACCCAATCGATGGCGCCGGCCATGATGCCGAGGCGCACCGGTGCGCTCGCCCCAGGCTCCAAGGCGGGCCGGTAGTCGAAGCCGCCGGGCATGTCGGGGCGGAACATGGCGCGGACGATCTCGTAGTGCTCCACCAGCACCCGGACCGCCTCGGCTTCATCGATCCC
Source organism: Rhodospirillales bacterium (assembly GCA_947458025.1). Lineage (GTDB taxonomy): Bacteria > Pseudomonadota > Alphaproteobacteria > Acetobacterales > Acetobacteraceae > CAMDGX01. The sequence goes on from CANHCJ010000024.1 coordinate 12,796, forward strand.
GGTCTGGTCGCGGTCTCCGCCGGAGTATTGGCCCAAGGCACTCTTCAGGTTCTGGGCGACGCCGATGTAGTCCACCACCAGGCCGGCAGGCTTGTTGCTGAACACACGGTTCACGCGGGCGATGGCCTGCATCAGGCCGTGGCCCTTCATCGGCTTGTCCACGTACATCGTATGCATGCTCGGGGCGTCGAAGCCGGTCAGCCACATGTCGCGCACAATGACGAGCTTGAGCGGATCGGAGGCCTTCTTGGCCCGCTTGGCCAACGCCTCACGGCGTGCCTTCGGCCGCTTGCCGATATGCAGCTGCCAGGAGGGCGGGTCGGAGGCGGCGCCGGTCATCACGACCTTCACCATGCCAGCATCGTCATCGTCACTGTGCCAGTCGGGCCGGAGCCGGATGATCGCGTCATAGAGGGCGACGCAGATGCGCCGGCTCATGCACACGATCATGGCCTTGCCGTCGAGAGCGGCGACGCGAGCCTCGAAATGGCGTACCAGGTCATCGGCTACCAGGGCGAGGCGCTTCTCGGCGCCGACCAGGGCCTCGACGCTCGCCCATTTGCGCTTCAGGCGTTCCTGTTCGGTCTCGGCCTCGTCCTCGGTGAGGTCCTCGATCTCGGCATCCAGCTTCGGCTTCTCGTCCTCGTCCAACTCGATCCGCGCCAGGCGGCTCTCGTAGTAGATGGGAACCGTCGCCCCGTCCTCCACGGCGCGGGCGATGTCGTAGATGTCGATGTAGTTGCCGAAGACGGCTGGGGTGTTGACGTCGTCCTTCTCGATCGGCGTGCCGGTGAAACCGATGAAGGAGGCGTTAGGCAGGCCGTCGCGCAGGTACTTGGCGAAGCCGTAGGAGATCTCGCCGGTCTTGGCGGCGACCTTGGCGCGAAAGCCGTACTGGCTGCGGTGCGCCTCGTCGGCGATCACCACCACGTTGCGGCGGTCGGTCAGCACCGGATAGTCGGTGGAGCCGCTCTCCGGCGAGAATTTCTGCAGGGTGGTGAAGATCACCCCGCCGGAGGGGCGGTCGAGCAGCTTGCGCAGGTGGTCGCGATCTTCAGCCTGTTGCGGAGTCTGGCGCAGCAGGTCCTGGCACAGACTGAAGGTGCCAAAAAGCTGCTCGTCGAGATCGTTGCGGTCGGTCAGCACCACGACCGTGGGGTTTTGCATCTCGGGGTGCTTGATGACCTGGCCGGCGTAGAAGGCCATGAGCAGGCTCTTGCCCGACCCCTGCGTGTGCCAGATGACCCCCACCTTGCGGTCGCCCCCTGGGGCCGTGGCCGCGAGGGTGCGGGCTACGGCGTGGCGTACGGCGTGAAACTGGTGGTAGCCGGCCAGGATCTTGGCGGTGTCGCTGCCGGCACCGCCGAAGACGACGAAGTCACGGATCAGGTCCAGCAGGCGCTGCCGGTCGAAGACGCCCTTCAACAGGGCGTCCAGTTCCGGCGCGCTCTTGGGCGCCACGTCGTCGCCGGTGACGGTGCGCCAGGGCATGAAGCGCTCGCGGTCGGCGGTCAGCGAGCCGATGCGCGCGGCAATGCCGTCGGAGATCACCAGGGCTACGTTGGCGCGGAACAGGGAGGTGATCTGGGCCTTGTAGGTCTGCAACTGATTGAAGGCGCCATCCAGGGTGGCGTTCTGTTCGCCGGGGTTCTTCAACTCGATCACGCAGAGCGGCAGGCCGTTGACCAATACCACCACATCCGGCCGGCGGTTCGCCTTGTTCTCGATGACGGTAAACTGGTTCACTGCCAGCCAGTCATTCGCCGCCACGTCGTCGAGGTCGATCAGGCGGGCGAGTTCGCCGCCGATGCTGCCGTCCGGGCGGCGCACCTCCACCGGCACGCCTTCCACCAGATACCGATGCAAGCGGCGGTTCTCCTCGATCAGGGAGGGGGTTTCAGATTGCGTGACCTTGGCCAGCACGGCTGCCTGGGCCTCTGGCGCGAGGCTGGGGTTCAGCCGGGCGATGGCGGCGCGCAGGCGGCCGAGCAGCAGCACCTCGCCGTAGGCGGCGCGCTCGGGCCGCGCGCCATCTGGGCCGATGTCGGGGCCGGCGGCTACCGTGTAGCCAAGCTCGGCCAGCCAGGCCAGCGCCGCTTCCTCAACGTGGCTTTCGGCGATCGTGGCCATGAACTGTTCAGGGCTGGGTCATATTGGGCATGTTCCATACACGCTTGGCGAGCGCCACGAGTTGGTCTTGGCGCATCGCGATGGTTGCCGCGTTCCATGTCTGAAATGGGGTGAAGGGCGCGACGGCTCCGTCAATCTTCGTGTTCTGACCGACCTCTGGTCTCTGCGCGATCGAGCGGCTGAGAAGCGCCTGAGATTGCATGTAGACGGCCCGCTTTTGGCTGAACGGTTTGTTGCCAAGCGCACCATTGATCGACTTCTCTATCAGCACGAGGTTGCCGAGCCGGGCTGCAATCGTGGAATCGGCGCCATCGCCAAACTCGTCAGAGGCTTCCAGACTCGGGTTTTGTGGGAAGACGTGCTCAATCTCGAAATCGCCTCCGGCATAGCGGCTGAGCCACTTGGTTCCCTGGTGCTCACCGAAACCGTCAAGATCGACGCGCTGGGTAAGCTTCGCGAGAATGTAGCGGAGGCGATATTTCTGCACATCGTCGGCGGCCAGTCGTCGGAGGGCGTCATCAAAGCGGGCGGCGAGATCACCCTTCGCCGGGGTGAAACGCTTCGCAATCACTTCTGACAATTCGGCTGCCGACTTGACTTTTCGAATATCCATTGCCCATCGAGCGAAGTTTCGCTCGAAATCGCGGGTTGGCTCACGCGTGATGACATAAACGAAGAAGAGCGCTTCCACCTCCATACACAGCCGCGCAAATAGATCGGCGCTCAGATGCCTGCCGGCCAATAGTAGGATGAGGTGCTGACGTGCTGCGCTGCCGCCGAGCAACTGGATGTTCTGCACCACCGGATTCTCATGCCCGGTATGGTCCCGGCCTCTCAGGAAGTAGCGATAGGCCAACGCTGCGGTGGCCAATTCCTCTGCGAAGCGCAGCGGCGCAGTGGCGTAGCCGCACAGGCTCTCGTTTTTCACCAACCAGGAGTAGATTTGATCCTCCCGCAGCAGGTCGACGTCGTAGCGGCTGAAGATGAAATAGCGGAGGAAGCGCAGTGGTTTCTCATTCATCTCGAATATTGTATCCTACAGCGCCTTCCATTTGTCCTTTAACTTCCCGAACTGTTCGCGGCTTGCCTTCATGAACAGAAGATTTTTCAGCAGATCCATCGAGTTGAGGCCAACGCCGCGGTCGTTGATCGTCTCGAAGATCTTCAGCGCTTTGGCAACGTCTTCGGTTTGGATTCGTATGAGCTTCACCTTGTTATTCAGATAGCCGTGAAACCCTCGGACGCCCGCGACGTCATCCGCAAACTGAGCGACCAGGAACTCTCGTGCGACCTGCAAAGCGTTGACGATGTTGGCGATCGAGCGTGTAGCCGCGGGATCAGGCGGCGTGTGACCCTTTGCCACCAACTCCAGGACGTCGCCGCTGTCCTCATACTGGAGGTCAAGCCGATAGCGGAAAACGTCCTGGCCAGCGGCGTCCACCGTCTCCGCGGCGATCTGATGCCCGATCGCAGCTGACGGCATTTGTCCAAGTTCGCGAATGCGATCCCTGATCGCGCAGAGTACCAGGAACAGCGTCGTCATACGCTGCTGGCCGTCGATCAACTCCAGAACGCCGCCGTCGCCCGGGCAAACAACGATGCTACCGATGAAGTACTCTGGTGCGGTCGCGACACTACTCCCGCTAAGTTCCCCATTGATGTCACTCAGCAGTTGCTCGACTTGTTCGGTTTGCCAGACATACTCCCGTTGATAGTCCGGCACAGTGTAGAATGCCTGGAAGACGTTCGCGATGTTCAGGTCGTGTGCCTGAATGGATTGGACGCTCATGCGGCGGGCTCCAACATCGGCTCGGCACAGATCATTCTGGATTCGGCTAGCTTCATGATGACGACGACACTGTTTGGGGTTGTGGCAGCCTGCCGCCAAGCAGGTCAGGCAGCCGCGAGATCGGGTAGCCACCGAACACTCCGAGGACCTGCTTCACCATGCCTGGCGAGACGACGGGTCGATTGCCAGGGAGGTGGATGTTGGGCGCGTGCGGCTTGACCAGCTTCACATGCGAGCCCTTGCCGCCTGGCGCTTGGGTATAGCCATAGTGGCGCGTCAGAGCCGCGGTCAGCGCCGCAGTGGAAGCCGTCGCGCCAGGATCGATGCTGCTGGCGCGGAAGATCGGACGAGCCCCGGCCGGGAGGATGACATAGATGTCCGCGTCGATGCTCATCAGGGACGTGATGACATCCGGCGCCACAGACCAGTGCGATGGAGGCGTTGTCGGCGTCGGCAAACCGTCGAGGATCTGCGACTGGAGGGAATAGAGCCCTTGCCGGTAGGCGCCTTCGCTGAGGTAGTTGATCCCCTGAGCGTATCCCGGCGGCTGGCGCGGGATTGACCACGCGAGGTAATCCTGCACGGCCCGCAGCATCGGCGGTGCGTGACGCTTCTTGTAACGCCGCTCTGTCAACCTGCGGCAGCTCTCAGCATTCGCCAGGCATTCTTCCAGGCAGGTCGGCGTCAGGAAGCTCGGCTGGTATACCTTCGACTTGTAGGGCCGATACCGATCGGTGGCGGTGGCGACGAGCAAGCGAAAGCCGAGGCTCTCGACCTTGTGGTGGAACTGCTCGTGCAGAAAGAACACGTAGAAGGCGCTGCGCAGGAGCTGACGCATGATTTCCAGCGGCCGCAGGCGTGCCGCCTTCACGGCGTTCCAGTTGACAAAGCTGGCTATGTCCCGCGCCACATCAAAAATGCAGCGCTCTCGGATGTAGATGCCCCAGCCGTGGCCGAAAAAGTGGATGGGACAATACCAGGCGCAGTGGGGCTCCGGCGGTTCGTAAGTCTCTCGGCGGAGGCCGCGACGGCTAAATAGTGCGCCATGCTGCTGCTCGTTGGCCCGGGCCATGTCTTTAATCTCGCGCCACCAATCGCGGAGCCGGTGGTCGTCGTCGGCGGGCGGTTCCCACTCCCATTCCGACTTCTGCGTAGCGTTTTCATCAGGCCCTCTCGGATCGTCTCCGGGCCGCCCCGGCTCCCCATCGGTTTCCAGCGCGCCGTCGTCATCAGGCCCTCTCGGATCGTCTCGGAAAACATCGTCTATCGACGTCGCATAGACCGTCTCGCCCTCTTCGATCACGCCAATGCCAGGCATGTCCGGGAATTCTGCGTCGGTTTCGTAGGGCTCGATCCCGTGAGCGCGTAGCACTGCCAGCGCATCCTCGACAGACTTGCTCATTGAACGGACACTCGTGCGGCAACGCCGTGGAGAAGAGCCTGGATACCACGCGATGCTCGAAGGAGACGGGCAACGTGTTCCACCGCAATCAGATCCTTCGGGAGCCAGACGTATGCGGCGAAGGCTGATCCGGGATTGCGCAATGCCGCTTCCTCCACATGAGTCTCTGCGATGGCAAGCATCGTATGCCTAGTCAGGCCTACGATAGCGGCTAAGCAACAAAAACATATTTCTAATCGTCACCTTCAGGTGGTGGAAGTCGACCCAGAGTTCAGTGTCTCGGCCAGGCGGGACGGCATCGTAGTAGCGGAAAGCCGTGGAGCGAGGGTCGACATGGACGAACTCGGCGATGCGCTCGCCGAGCCAGGTAATCTGGTCTGGGGGCATGCGTCCGACCAAGCCAGATCGGAGGTTGTTCCAGAGATCGGGCAGACTATGGCCGTGCGTCGTGGCCGGCAGGGCGGCCTTGAGGGCGGTTTCGAGAGCATGGCGATAGCAGAACAGGATGGGGTAGAGCGCTTCCCAGTGCTCCCGCCGCGCGATTGCGGTATCGAGCAGGCGCTCGGCGGCGGTCTGGAAGGCATCGCGCACTTCAGGAGCCGACATCCCGGCTTCGCCAGCCCAGTTGATGATCAGCGCGCCGGCACGTTCGGGCATGTCGTCCGGTGGTTCCTCAAATATCGGCCGGTTCATGCGACCTCCTCGACGGCACGCTTGGCGTCCTTCACGCGAAGCTCGCCGGACATCAGCTTGGGGAGGAGGAGGTCGCGCGTGGCGGCAAGGGTTTCATTTTCGCGTCGGTTAGCCAATACGCGATCCAGCAATGGCGTTGCTGCCACATCGAATGCCCTGCGTACTGACGGATGTGGGAGTACAGTGCCAAGTGTGAGCACTGATTGAGAGTTGACGCGTTGATGGCTTTTCGATGTCCCCGTCACCATCGCGACAATCCGCTCCCTGAAGCCATCCCCACTGAAGAGAGTGTACAGGAATGCCCGATCTTCACTAACTCGCGGAACAAATACCAGGAATTCAGTCGAGCATATGTTCCGGAGCCCCGTGTCTGCGTCAGGGAACCATACCCGAGGAATTTCAGGATTGAGTTTCGACAGCAAGACCGCGTCCGGTGGAACTACCGTCTTGTTGCTCCGAATTCGGCCACCCGTTTCGCGCACTGGTCGGCGTTCATTGTCGTAGGCCGGGAGGCTAAAATGGGCGAACTCTTCCGCAGCGAACAACGCAGGGGAGATCGTGTCCCGAGTGATGAGCGCCAAGTCAGACAGCGGCTGGATATTCCACCCCTCCGGCTTGCCGTCGTCGTCGAGGCGGTTGGGTAAGAGGGACCAGAGATCGGCGGCGAGGTAGGGGGGGCGGCCTTCCTGCTTGGCGCGGGTGGGGCCGAAGGTGACGAACCAGTCCTGGAAGATGGCGCGGGCCATCGCCTCCAGCGTCTCGTTCATCCGGCGGTTCAGGTCGATCTTGTCGTCGAGGGCGCCGAGGATGGAGGCGATGGTTTGCTGCTGGTCCAGTGGCGGCATTGGAACCCGCATCTCGCGGAGCTGTCCCAGGTTGAAGCCGGGAACTGAGCTTCCGATGCCGCCACCCAGAATTTGCGCTTGGCCATCCGGGCCTGAAAACCAATAGTATAAGAAAAGTGATGATGCCTTCCGCAGGTCCACAGTCAATTTCATCTGCTTGTTACTGATAACATATCGGCGATAACGCGCAGACCGATCAATCAGGCCGACCTGATTGATCGTACCCCAACAGGTGAAAATGAGATCGCCGTCCATGACCTGTGAGCGCCTAAATTCCTCCGCAAGCTCGGGGTCGATAAATACGAGATCATTGTCAATTAGACGGGTGCCAACGTTTGCCGAGAGATTGCCGCCGCGAATTACGGGCACGCCAGAAGTTCTAAATGTCTTTGTGCCGATTGATGAGCCGAACGGGCCGGTAGCCATCGCATAGGAAGTCGGAGCTGCCAGATCGGCGATCTTTACCAACGGTCGGCTACTCACTGGGAACGATCCGCTCGAGAAGATTTCGGATCACGCCGTCGCTTTGCTCACCGTGGCTCATCTGAACGCTGAGTGTCGCACGCAGAGCGGCAAACCGATCAGAAAACGATACCGCATCGTCGTCCAAATCTGCCGCCCCCACATACCGCCCCGGCGTCAGCACATGGTTGTGCCCCCGCACCTCCTCCAGCGTCGCCGCCTTGCAGAAGCCGGGCACGTCGGCATAGGTGCCGGCGTCGGGCTCGCCGCGCCAGGCGTGGTAGGTGTCGGCGATGCGGGCGATGTCGGCGTCGGACAGTTCCCGCCTTGTGCGGTCCACCAGGGCGCCGAGCTTGCGGGCGTCGATGAACAGCACCTCGCCGCGCCGGTCGCGCCAGCCCTTCGGCTTCTTGTCGCGGGCGAGGAACCAGAGGCAGGCGGGGATCTGGGTGGAGTAGAAAAGCTGGCCCGGCAGGGCGACCATGCAGTCGATGGCGTAGGCCTCCAGCATGACGCGGCGGATCACGTCCTCGCCGCTCTGGCCGGAGGACATGGAGCCGTTGGCCAGCACCACGCCGGCGGTGCCGCCCGGGGCG
>CANHCJ010000025.1 GCA_947458025.1 Rhodospirillales bacterium
CGGCTGGCGGGCGGGGCCGTGGTGCTCGCCGCCGGCATGGGCTGGTCGGCGCTGATCGCCGCCGTGGGCGCGCCGAATGTCGGCGCCTTCCAGGGCAGCGACCCCGCCGCCCAGCTCGCGCTGGTGCTCTCGGAGCCCTGGCGCATCCCGGCCGTGGCCCATGCCACGCTGGCGCAGATGTGGCTCGGCTACGCCTACAGCTTCGTCGGCGTGCTGGGCTGGCTGGATACGCTGCTGCCCTTGCCCTACTACCGCGCCGCCGGCGTGATGCTGCTGGTGGCCGCGCTGGCCACGCTGCTGGGCCAGGAGCGCGCCACGGCCGGTGGGGCGCGGCCGCTCTGGGTGGTCGCCGCGGTGGTGGTGTCGATGGGCGGCATCTTCGGCATCCTCTACCTCACCTGGAGCCCGCCGGGGCATGCGGTGGTGAACGGCGTGCAGGGCCGCTACTTCCTGCCGCTGGCGATGCTGCTGGGCGCGGCGCTGCCGTGCCTGGCCATCGCCCGCCTCGCCCCGCTGCGCCGGCTGCTGGTCGCGGCCGTGGCGGTCTTTCCCGCCGTCTCGCTCGGCATCACGATGAACACGGTCATCACGCGCTTCCTCCTGTCCTGAAGCCGCGCCAGCCGCCGGAACCCGCGCCATCGAAGCCCTGATCCACGCCACGCTGGAGTTCATCCGCGCCAACCAGGGCTGGGCCGCGCCGCTGGTGTTCCTGCTCGCCTTCGGGGAATCGCTGGCCGTGGTCTCGCTGCTGCTGCCGGCCACGGCGATCCTGTTCGCGCTGTCCGGCCTGCTCGGCGCCAGCGGCATCCCGTTCTGGCCGTGCTGGGCCGCCGCGGCGCTGGGGGCGATCCTGGGCGACTGCGTCTCCTACTGGATCGGCCATCGCTTCAAGGACCGGCTGCCGCGCCTCTGGCCGCTGACCCGCGTGCCAGACCTGCTGCCGCGCGGCCAGGCGTTCTTCCACAAATGGGGCGTGGCCGGCGTGTTCATCGGGCGCTTCTTCGGCCCGCTGCGCGCCGCCGTGCCGCTGGTGGCCGGCACCTGCGGCATGAAGCTCCTGCCCTTCATGCTCGCCAACCTCGCCTCCGCCCTGGTCTGGGCCACCGGCATCCTCTCCCCCGGCTTCCTGGCGATGCTCACCCTGCACTGAGCCCGGCGATACCTGTCATGCACCGGCGGCACTGGACCGAAACAGGTCAATGATGCTGCCCTACCTGCATGGATGTGCCGCTGCTGCCCCTGCTGGCCTTCGCCTTCGCCGCCTCGGTCACGCCGGGGCCGAACAACGCGCTGGTCGCCGCCAACGCGGCAGCCAACGGCCCCTGGGCGATCTGGCCGCACATTCTGGGCATCGGCACCGGATTCTCGCTGATGATCCTGCTGGTCGGGCTTGGCCTGGCCGGCTTCCTCTCCACCCATCCGCTGCTGGCCGCTTCCATGCGCTGGGCCTCCATGGCCTGGCTCGTCTGGCTGGCCTGGAAGATCGCCACCGCGCCGGTCGGCAGCGCCGACACCCCGCCCGCCCTGCGCTTCGGCTTCTGGCAGGCGGTGCTGTTCCAGTGGGTGAACCCCAAGGCCTGGCTGCTCGCCCTCTCCATCGCCGCCGCCTGGGTGCGGCCCGACGCGCCGGCCATCCCGCAGCTGGCGGTGATCTGCGCGATCTTCTTCCTCGTCACCCCGCCCAGCTGCATCCCCTGGGCGCTGCTCGGCCACGGCGCCGCCCGCCTGCTCGGCCACGGCCCGCGCCTGCGCGCCTTCAACATCGCCATGGCGATCCTGCTGGTCGCCTCCATGCTGCCGATGGCGCTGGAAGGCTAGCCCGCCCCCTGCCACACTCCCGCCCGACCACCATCGGGAAGGACCCCATGCCCACCGTCCTCAGCGACACCGGCACCCATGCGGTGCCCCCCTCCGGCGCGGGGCTGCTGCTCTCGCCGCAGGACACGGAGCGCGCCACCGGCTGGACCCTCAAGCCCGAGGGCATGTGCCAGGCCGAGCTCTGCGTTCCCCTCCCCGCCACCATGCGCCAGGGCGAGCGGATCGACGCCGCCGCCTTCTGGCGCCACCTCGGCAACCCCGTGGCGCACGACCGCGCCGGCGAGACCTGGGTGCTCGGCACCGGGCCGGAGCAGCGCAACCAGGCCCTCGCCGGCCTGCAGGCGCCGGATTTCGCCCTGCCGGACCTCAACGGCAAGATCCACCGCCTGTCCGACTACCGCGGCCAGAAGGTGTTCCTGACCACCTGGGCGTCCTGGTGAGGCTGCAGGCTTGACCTCTCCGTGTGGGAGGACCTGCAGACTTGCGTGTTCGATGCCCCCTTCGTCGTCATCGCCGTGGCCGAGGAAGGCCGCGGAGCCGAACAGGCGCGCCCCTGGATCGAGAAGGCCCGCCCCAGCTACCCCTGCCTGATCGACGAGAACCACGTCGTCTCGGCGCTCTACGGCATGGTCAACGTGCCGCAATGCGTCTGGATCGATGAGCGCGGCACCATCGTGCGCCCGCCGGAGACCGCCGGTTCCACCGACCATTTCCGGAAGATGGACCCCGCCACCCGCACCCTGGCCCCGGCGCTGCTCGCCGAACGCAACGCGGCCCGCAAAGCCTATCTCGACGCCGTGCGCACCTGGATCCGCACCGGCAAGCACGCCCTGCCCGGCGACGAAGCCCGCGCCCGGCTGCCGGTGATCACGCCGGACATGGCCATGGCCGACGCGCTGTTCCGCCTGGCGCTGCACCTGCGCCGCCAGGGGCAGGAGGCGGAAGCGGCGGAGCACTTCGCCGAGGCCAGCCGCCTGCATCCCGAAAGCTGGTGCATCTTCCGCGACGCCCAGGCGCTGGAACCCTCCGGCCTCGCCGGCGGCCCGGCCTTCTGGGAACGGGTGAACGCGCTGGGCAACAAGCCTTACTATGTGCCGCCCAGGCTTTAAGTAAGACTCTTCTTTTTCTGAAGAAAAAGAAGCAAAAAGACTTTACCCGTTTGCGCTGGAGCTAACCACGGCGCAAACGGGCAAAAGTTTTTTGGTTCTTTTTTTCAAAAAAGAACCACTTGCTTCCTACCCGTTGTACAACCCCGCCTGCCGCGCCCGCACCTTGATCAGCCCCACCAGCGTCTCCAGCGTCGGCAGCGTCACCCCCACCATCTCCGCCAGTTCCAGCGGCGTGGAATACAGCGCGTCCACCTCCATCGGCCGCCCCGCGAGCAGGTCCTGCAGGATGGACGGCCGGTGCCCCAGCACGCGGTTGCCGGCCACCACCTTCTCCTGGTCGATCGGCACGTTGCGGCCCATCGCGGCCATCAGCGCGCTCACCTCCGTCATCACCTGGCGGGAGGTGCGCACCAGCGACTCCTCCACATGCGTGTCCTTCACCGGCGAGGTCGTCAGCACGCACATCGGCCCGGCCGAGAGGTTGAAGCTCAGCTTCTCCCAGATCACGTCGCGGATGTCGGGCGCCACGGTCAGCTTCAGGTTGCCGGCCGCGAAGGCCTGCTCCATCAGCCCCAGCCCCGGATGCGCCTGCCCGTCCGGCGAGCCGATCACGCAGCCGCGCGCCGCCCCGGCACTCATCTTGATCACGCCCGCCTCCGGCACGGAACTCGCCGGCCAGGCGATCCCACCCAGCAGCCGCTGGCGGCCGATGGCATGGCGCAGCCCGTCATTCGGATCGAGCCGCGGCAAGGAGCGGCCATCCAGCGCCCCGCCATGCCCGATGAAATACCACCACGGAATGCCGTTGGTCAGGAACGCCACCGGCGTGTCCTCGCGCAGCAGCGGCCCGATCGCGCCGGCCACGCCGGGCAGGGACGGCGCCTTCACCGTCACGATAACCCCGTCCTGCGGGTCCAGCTCGGCCGGGTTGTCGCTCGCGGCCACCTTCACGGTGTAGCGGTCATCCGGCAGTTCCAGCGTCAGCCCGTTCTCGCGGATCGCCGCGAGGTGCGCGCCGCGCGCCACCACGGACACCTCGATGCCCCCCTTGGCCATCGCCGCCGCCAGCCATCCGCCGATCGCCCCCGGCCCGTAGACGCAAATCTTCACCCGCGCAGCCCCTTCCTTGTGCACCGCAATGCTGCCGCCAAACCCCCCGCCCGGCAACCGGCCCCGCTTTACGCCCGCCCGGCCCCGCCCTTAGGGTAGCGCCCGCATCAATTCCCGGAGCCCGCCATGAACGCCATCTCCGATTTCGGCGCCAATGCCGGCCTGAAGGAGCGCCTGCGCTTCCGGGCCGGCGCCTATACCGGCCAGACCGCCGGCCTCGCGCGCGGCAACGTGCAGGCCAACCTGGCGATCCTGCCCAAGGCCCTGGCGCATGATTTCCTGCGCTTCGCCCAGGCCAACCCGAAGCCCTGCCCCGTGCTCGCCGTCTCCGAGCCCGGCGACCCGCGCCTGCCGGGCCTCGCCCGCGACCTCGACATCCGCACCGACGTGCCGCGCTACCGCGTCTGGCGCCACGGCGAGCTGGTCGACGAGCCCACCGACATCTCCGCCGTCTGGCGCGACGACCTCGTCACCTTCGCCATCGGCTGCTCCTTCAGCTTCGAGGAAGCGCTGGTGGAGGACGGGATCGACGTGCGCCACATCACCTGCGGCAGCAACGTGCCGATGTACCGCACCAACATCGCCACCACCCCGGCCGGCGTGTTCCACGGCCCGCTGGTGGTCTCCATGCGCCCGCTGAAGCCGGCGGACGCCATCCGCGCCATCCAGATCACCTCCCGCTTCCCCTCCGTGCACGGCGCCCCGGTGCATATCGGCCTGCCCGAAGCCATCGGCATCGCCGACATCAACAAGCCCGATTACGGCGATGCCGTGCCGATCGCCCCCGGCGAACTCCCGGTGTTCTGGGCCTGCGGCGTCACCCCCCAGGCGGTGATCGCCCAGGTGAAGCCGGAATTCTGCATCACCCACGCCCCGGGCTGCATGCTGATCACCGACCTGCGCAACAGCAACCTCGCCAGCCTCTGATGGACGCCGTTCCGGCCCAGCGCGCGCTGGTCGACGCGATCGAGGCGCTGGTGCAGGAGGAGGTGGGGCGCAACATCTCCCACCTCTGCAACGCCGCGAAGGGCGGGCTCTGGGCCGCCGCCTCCGCCCTCGCCGCCGCCGAAGCCCCGGTGGTGGGCGTGATCACCGGCTTCTACGTGCCGCGCGCCACCCCACCCGCCGCCGAAACCGACGGCCCCATCGGCGCCGCCCTGCTGATGCGCGCGCTCGAATCCGCCGGCGTGCCCGTCCGCCTGGCCACCGACGAGCCCTGCCGCGCCACCTGCGCCGCCGCCCTCGTCGGCGCCGGCATCGGCGACACGCCGATGGACGTCGCCGCCCTCGGCGCCCCGCTCACCCCCCTCATCGCCGCCTGGACCCGGGCCGGCATCACCCACGCCATCTCCATCGAACGCTGCGGCCAGGCCTTCGATGGCCGGCCCCGCAACCTGCGCGGCGTCGATATCGGCGACTTCACCGCCCCGCTCGACGAGCTGTTCCTCGGCGGCCCCTGGAGAAAGCTCGCCGTCGGCGACGGCGGCAACGAGATCGGCATGGGCGCCCTGCCCCGCTCCCTGATCGCGCACGACATCGCCCACGGCGAAACCATCGCCTGCGCCACCCCCGCCGACCACCTGATCGTCGCCGGCGTCTCCAACTGGGGCGCCTGGGGCCTGGTCGCCGCCCTGGCCGTGCTGCGGCCCGATTGGCGCGACGCGATGCTGGAAGCGCTCGATCCCGCGCGGGACCGGGCGATCCTGGAACACGCGGTGCGGCACGGCCCGGCGGTGGATGGCGTCACCGCGCTGGCGGAACTGACGGTGGACAGCCTGGACATGTCGCGGCATCACGCCAAGCTGGATGCCATTCGGGCGTTGGTAAGCAAGTAAGTCGTTCTTTTTTGAAAAAAAGAACCAAAAAACTTTTCCACGTTTGCACCCGGGCCAAAACGGGGAACGTCTTTTTGCTTCTTTTTCTTCAGAAAAAGAAGAGTCTTCCTTGATTGTCTTTCTTCCCTGGGCTTGGCTCCTGGCCTTCGTCGCCACCCCGGCCCTGATCCTGCTCGCCATCGCGCTCGCCACGCCCACCGACTCCGTGCCCCCCTTCGCCCTGGGCTGGAACCCCGAGCCCCTCGCCCTGGCCCTCACCGATCCGCTCTACCATGCCGCCCTCGGGGGCAGCCTGCGCATGGCCGCCCTCACGGCCCTGCTGTGCCTGCTGCTCGGCTACCCCATGGCCATGGCCATCGCCCGCGCCCCCGCCCGCCACCGCCCGCTGCTGCGCGCCCTGGTGGTGCTGCCCTTCCTCACCGGCGTGCTGCTGCGCCTCACCGCCTGGATCGCCATCCTGCGCGACGAGGGCTACCTCAACGCCGCCCTGCTCGCCCTCGGCCTGATCGACGCGCCCCTGCACCTGCTGCACACCGAGGGCGCGATGCTGGTCGGCCTCGCCTATGTCTATCTCCCCTTCATGGTCCTGCCGATCGAGGCAAGGCTCTCCGCCGCCGACCCGGCCCTGGCCCAGGCCGCCGCCGATCTCGGCGCCTCGCCCTGGCGCGCCTTCCTGCACGTCACCCTGCCGCTCTCCCTGCCGGGCGTGCTCGCCGGCGTGGTGCTGGTGGCCGTGCCGGTCAGCGGCGAAGTCGTCATCCCCGCCCTGCTCGGCGCCCCGGAGTCGCTCACGCTGGGCCGCGTCATCTGGGACGCCTTCTTCCAGGAGCGCGACTGGCCCCAGGCCGCCGCCCTGGCCGTGGTGCTGCTGGGCCTGGCCCTGATCCCGCTGCGCTGGGCCAAGCCATGAGGTGGGCCGCGCTGCTGTTCGGCTACGCCTTCCTCTACACCCCGATCGCGCTGCTGGTGCTCGGCAGCTTCAACGACTCCCGCCTCACCACCGCCTGGAGCGGATTCTCCCTGCGCTGGTACCGCGCCCTGCTGCACGACCCCGCGCTGATCGAGGCCGCCTGGCTCTCCCTGCGCATCGCCGCCATCTCCGCCACCGGCGCCACCATCCTGGGCACCCTGGCGGGCCTGGCACTCGCCCGCCTCGGCCGCTTCCGGGGCCGCGCCGGCTTCACCGCGCTGCTCGCCGCCCCGCTGGTGCTGCCGGAACTGCTGCTCGGGCTCGCCTTGCTGCTGCTCTTCGTGCTGCTGGAACGCACCCTGGGCTGGCCCGGCCGCGGCGCCGGCACGGTGATGCTGGCCCACGTCACCATCGGCATCGCCTACGTCGCCTTCACCGTCCGCGCCCGGCTTGCCGGCGGCGGCACGCAGCTGGAACAGGCCGCCGCCGACCTCGGCGCCCCGCCGCTCACCGTCCTGCGCCGCATCACCCTGCCCCTGCTCGCCCCCGCGCTCGCCGCCGGCTGGGGCCTGGCCTTCGTGCTCTCGCTGGACGACGTGGTGGTGGCCAGCTTCGTCTCCGGCCCCGGCGCCACCACGCTGCCGATGCTCATGTTCTCCACCCTGCGCCTGGGCCCCACCCCGGTGCTGAACGCGCTCGCCACCGTGCTGCTCGCCCTCACCCTGCTGCTGGGCTGGGCAGCATGGCGTTGGCGCCCGGTTGCGGGGGGCAAGGCACGGCATTAGGGTGCCGCGTTTTTCGCGCCACCCGCAAAGGTTCCGCCTCATGTCGCACCTGACCGCCGAACGTCTCGACCGGATCAGCCCGAGCCTGACCATCGCCATCTCCACCAAGGCGCGGGCCCTGAAAGCGGCGGGGCGGGACATCATCACCCTCTCCCAGGGCGAGCCCGATTTCGACACCCCCCAGTTCATCAAGGACGCCGCCATCGCCGCCATCCAGGCCGGCGAGACGCGCTACACGGATGTTGCCGGCACCCCCGCGCTCCGCAAGGCGGTCGCCGAGAAGTTCAAGCGCGACAGCGGCATCGACTACAAGCCGGAGGAGATCATCATCTCCACCGGCGGCAAGCAGGTGATCTTCAACGCCATGGTCGCCACGCTGAACAAGGACGACGAGGTGATCATCCCCTCGCCCTGCTGGGTCAGCTACCCCGACATCGTGGCCCTGGCCGACGGCAAGCCCGTTCTCGTCCCCTGCAGCCAGAACCACGGCTTCAAGATCCGCGCCGAGGACCTCGAAGCCGCGATCACGCCGAAAACCAAGTGGTTCATGCTGAACAACCCGTGCAACCCCACGGGTGCGGCCTATTCCGCCGAGGAGCTGCGCGCCATCTGCGACGTGCTGCTGCGCCACCCCGACGTATGGATCTTCACCGACGACATCTACGAGAAGCTCGCCTACGACGGCTTCAAGCCCGCCACCATCGTGCAGGTGGAGCCGAAGCTGAAGGACCGCACGCTGACCATGAACGGCTGCTCCAAGGCCTACGCCATGACCGGCTGGCGCATCGGCTTCGCCGGCGGCCCCGCCCCGCTGATCAAGGCGCTGGACAAGCTGCAGAGCCAGAGCACGTCGAACACCTCGTCCGTCAGCCAGGCCGCCGCCGTCGCCGCGCTGACCGGCCCGCAGCAGTTCATCTCCGACATGGTCGAGGCCTTCCAGCGCCGCCGCAACCTGGTGGTGGACATGCTGAACCAGTGCCCCGGCATCAACTGCGCCAAGCCCGAAGGCGCGTTCTACGTCTTCCCCGCCATCCACGGCTGCATCGGCAAAACCAGCAAGGGCGGCACCAGGATCGACAGCGACGAGGCCTTCGTCACCGCCCTGCTCGATGAAGAAGGTGTGGCCGCCGTGCATGGCAGCGCCTTCCTCTACCCCGGCCATTTCCGCATCAGCTACGCGCTGGACGACGCGACGCTGGCCGAGGCCTGCAACCGCATCAAGCGCTTCTGCGAAGGGATGAAGTAGCCATGCCGGCCCTCGCGCAACGCCTCGGCCGCGTCAAGGTCGCCGCCACCGTCCAGATGACCATCCGCGCCCGCGAGCTGCGCGCCCAGGGCCACAACGTCATCGCGCTCACCATCGGCGAGCCCAACTTCGCCTCGCCCAAGCACGCCATCGAGGCCGGCTTTGCCGCCGCCATGAAGGGCGACACCAAGTACCCGCCGCAGGATGGCGCACCCGCCCTCAAGCAGGCCATCCAGCGCAAGTTCAAGCGCGACCACGGGCTCGACTACGCGCTCGACCAGATCATGGTCGGCAACGGCGGCAAGCAGGTGCTCTACAACGCCATCATGGCCACCGTGGACGAAGGGGACGAGGTGATCGTCCCCGCCCCCTACTGGTCCGCCTACGTGCTCATGTCCCGCCTCGCGGGCGGCGAGCCCGTCATCGTCACCTGCCCGCAGAACAACGGCTTCAAGCTGCGGCCGGAGGATCTCGACGCCGCCATCACGCCGAAGACCAAGCTCGTGATGCTGAACTACCCCAACAACCCCACCGGCGCCGCCCCCACCGAGGCGGAGTTGACGGCACTCGCCGATGTCCTGCGCAAGCACCCCCATGTGTGGGTGATCTGCGACGACATGTACGAGCACCTCGTCTACGGCGACTTCAAGCACACCACGCTCGCCCAGGTCGCACCCGACCTCAAGGACCGCGTCGTCACCGTCTCCGGCGTGTCCAAAACCTACGCCATGACCGGCTGGCGCATCGGCTTCGCCGGCGGCCCGAAGGATCTGATCCGCGCCATGGTGAACATGCAGGGCCAGGCCACCGCCGGCGTCTCCACCGTCGGCCAGGCCGCCGCCGCCGCTGCGCTGGACGGCCCGCAGGATATCGTGGACGACATGAAGGCCCAGTACATGCGCCGCCGGGACATGGTGGTGGATGCGCTGAACAAGATGCCCGGCATCTCCTGCCACAAGCCCGAAGGTGCCTTCTACGTCTTCCCGAACATCGCCGGCTGCCTCGGCAAGAAAACCCTCGCCGGCACCACCATCGCGACGGACGCCGATTTCGCCATGGCCTGCCTGGAGGAAGCCCACGTCGCCCTCGTCGCCGGCGGCTCCTTCGGCATGTCGCCGTACCTGCGCATCAGCTACGCCACCGACGACGCGAGCCTCGAAGAAGCCATGTCCCGCATGGCCAAATTCGTCACCAGCCTCGCCTGAGGCGCAGTCCCCGGTGTCGGCGCCCGGCGCTCGCGTCTGGACCGGCCAGCGGCCGCGCGGGAGCAAAGGCAGATTGCACATGGAGACGGAGAGACAGAGAGAAGCCAGGCAAAGACTCTCCGCTTGCTTCTCTCCGTCTCTCCGTCTCCATGTGAAAATCCTTTGCTTTGCCCCATCCCCGGCAGAGCCGATCGCATGACGGGCGAGTCCAGCCACCCGACTCTCCGCCCCGGCCGCGATTCCGACGCCGCAGGCTTCATCGCCCTGGTCGATACCTGCTGGGCCGAATACCCCGGCTGCGTCATGGACCTCGACGGCGAGGTGCCGGAACTGCGCGCGCTGGCCACCTACTACGCCAGCCAGAACGGCGCCCTCTGGGCCGCCGAGCAGGATGGCCGCGTCGTCGGCATGGTCGCCACCAAGCCGCTCGGCGGCGGCAGCTGGGAAATCTGCAAGATGTACGCCTACGCCGCCCAACGCGGCACCGGACTCGCCCAATCCCTCGTCGCCGCCGCCGAAGCCCACGCCCGCAGCCACGGCGCCACCGAAATGCGCCTCTGGAGCGACACCCGCTTCGACCGCGCCCACCGCTTCTACGAAAAAGCCTCCTACCTCCGCGCCGGCCCGATCCGCGCGCTCAACGACCTCTCGAACTCCATGGAGTTCGAATACGCCAAGCCCCTCACCGGCACCCACATCCAACGCCTCAACGCCGCCGCCGCCGTCTCCGCCGTGCCCCGTCTCGCCGCCATCCTCAAGGACTGCGTGGACGCCGGCGGCAACCTCTCCTTCCGCGCCCCCCTGCCGCAGGAGAAAGCCGCCACCTACATGCGCCGCGTCGCCTCCCAGGCTGCCCGCGGCGAACGCATCCTCTTCGCCGCCTGGTCCGAAGGCATCCTCGCCGGCAGCGTCACCCTCGACCTCGCCCTGCCGGACAACCAGCGCCACCGCGCCGAAATCAAGAAACTGATGGTCGCCCCCCAGGCCCGCCGCCGCGGCCTCGCCCGCGCCCTGCTGCGCCAGGCCGAAACCGCCGCACGCGACGCCGGGCGCGACATCCTCACCCTGGCCACCCACGCCGGCGGCGAAGCCGAACACCTCTACGCCGCCGAAGGCTGGCAACGCGGCGGATCAATGCCGGACTACACCCGCACGGCCGATGGCACGCCGGAGGCGGTGGTGTTCTTCTGGAAGGCAATAAAGTAAGAATTGTTCTTTTTTGAAAAAAAGAACCAAAAAACTTTTCCAGCCTGGCCGCCGAGAGCCACGCCGGCCGGTGCAGCAAACGGATAAAGTCTTTTTGCTTCTTTTTCTTCAGAAAAAGAAGAGTCTTCCTTCCTTCAGAACGACATACAACTCCCGCCCACCACCAGCCCCACGCTCTCCTGCTGGAACCGCGCGCGATACGCCCCGCGGATCGCCTCCAGCTTCGCCACCACCTCCGCGTTGCGCGGCGCCGCCACCTCGATCACTGTCGAGGCCTCCTGGATGATCCGCCCGGTGCTGCGCTGCTGCCACTGGCCATAGCCGTCGAACACGCTGAAGCCGGATGGGAAACGCGGCGTCACCGCCTCGGCCAGGAAGCGCTGCCAGGCCGCGTCATCCACCTTTCCGCCGCCCTTGATCGTCCGCCCGAAATACAGCCGCGCCGTGATCGCCGGCTCCCCCGGCAGCCCCGCGCACACGCCAGCAGGCGCGGCATTGGGCTGCAACCCCGCCCCGCACCCGGCCAGCAGCACCAAGGCCAACAGCGCCCGCACCGCCTCAGCCCCCGGCGCGCAGCCGCGCCGTCGCCGCCGCGTCCAGCACCCCCAGCCCGTCCACCGCCACCCGATACAAATCCCGCGCCGCCGCCACGGAAATCAGCCCATCGCGCACGTCGCGCGCCACCAGCGCCGGATCACGCGCCACCGGCGCGCCCATCCCGCCGCCGCCCGGCAGTTCCAGGATCAGCCGGTCCCCGTCGGGGATCACCTGGAACCCCTTCGGCCGCAGCACCTTGCCGGATTTCAGCCGCACCGCCCCGGGCGCCCCGTCCAGCCCGCCATCGCGCCCACGCGGCGCATTGGCGATCCGGTCGAAGGTGGCATTCACCGCGTATTCCAGCTCGCCCTTCGTCCCCACCTCCATCACCTGCCCGAACCCGCCACGCGTCAGCCCCGCCCCGCCGGAGCCCTCGCGCAGCTCCTTGCGCCAGAACACCAGCGGCGAAACATTCTCGGTGGCCTCCACCGGCATCGTCCGCACGCCGGAGGGAAATGCCGTCGCATCCAGCCCATCCAGCGTCCGCCGCGCGCCCGTCCCGCCCGAATTGAACGTGATGATCTCGAAATCCGAAACCACCGGCCGATTCCCGCGCGCCTGCCCGGAAACGCTCGCCCCCCCGCGCATCGGCGGGTTCCACAGGCACGATGCCCCCTCCGCCGCCACCCGGTCCGGCACCACCTGGTGCAGGCACCCCATCACCAAATCCGGCAGCAGATGCCCGATCACATGCCGCACGCTCACCGGATACGGCCGCGGCGCATTCAGGATGCACCCCTCTGGAATCGCCATGCGGAACGGCAGCAGGCTCGCCCAGTTGTTCGGAATCTCCGGCGCCACCACCACCTTGATGCCGAAGCACGCATAGGCCCGCGTATACGCCGCCGGCACATTGATCCCGCGCTGGGAAAGCCCGGACGTGCCCGCGAAATCCACCTCGATCGCATCATCAAGAATGGTCATCGCCCCGCGCAGCGTCACCGGCTCGTCATACCCGTCGCTGCTGATCTCGGCGCTAAACGTCCCGCGCCCCAACTTGGCAATTTCCGCCACCGTCGCCCGCATCGAGCTCTCGAAGATGAACTCCGCCAGCGGATCCAGCGAGTCCATCCCGAACTCGTCCATCATCTCCACCAGCCGCTTCGCCCCCGCGTCGTTGCACGCGCACAGCGAATAAACGTCCCCCTCCAGCTCCACCGGCAGGCGCGAGCCCGCCCGGATGAAATCAAAGAACGTCTCGTTCGGCGCCCCCTCGCTGAAGCATTTCACGATCGGGATGTACAGCCCTTCCTCGAAAACGCTGCGCCCCTCGGGCCCCATCCCCAACCCGCCCACGTCGATCACATGCGCGGTATTGGCAAACAGCCCCACGATCGCCCCGTTCCGGAACGCCGGCGTCACCACCGTCAGATCATGCAGGTGCCCCGTCCCCAGCCACGGATCATTGGTGATGTAGTGATCCCCGGGCTTCATCGTCGCCGCCGGGAACTTCGCCAGGAAATGCCCCACGCTTTCCGCCATGGAGTTCACATGCCCCGGCGTCCCCGTCACCGCCTGGGCCATCATCCGCCCCTGCAGGTCGAAGATCCCCGCCGAAAGATCGCCGGCCTCGCGCACCGTGGTGCTGAAGGCGGTGCGGATCATGATCTGCGCCTGCTCCTCCACCACCGCGATCAGCCGGTTCCACATGATCTGCCGCTGGATCGCGGCCATCTGCCCACCAGACATCAGCGCGCCCCCCGCACCAGCTCGATATAGCCCTGCGCTGTGATCCCGGCCGTCCAGCCAAGCCCCACCAGCGTCGAGGTCTCGTCCTCGGCGATGATCGCCGGCCCCGCCACCACCGCCCCGGGCGAAAGCGAACTCCGGTCATGGATGGCCCACTCCGCCACCTCCCCGGTCACGCTGTCCCGCACGCGCTGCACCCGCGCCGCCGTCGCCGCACCGCCTGGCGCCACCGCCGCCACCACGGGCGCCGCCTCCGCCACGGTCGCCACCACCACCGCGTAGCTCATGATCTCCACGTCGGAACCAGGCACCGGCCGGTCGTAGAACCGCGCGTACTCCACGTCATACGCCGCCCGGATCGCCGCCACATCCGCCGCCACCAGCGTCCGCGCCGGCAGCGCCACCGGAATCTCGTGCCCCTGGCCGACATAGCGCATGAACGCGATCCGGCTCTGCGTGGTCGGCGCCCCGAAACTCCCGGCCGCCACCACCGCCTCCGCCTCACGCACCATGTCGTCCAGCAGCGCATTCACCGCCGCCACGTCGAAGCTGCGGAACCGCTGGTACAGGCTCCGCACCACCTCATACCCCACCGGCGCCCGCAGGAACCCGATCGCACTGCCCACCCCGGCCCCGCTCGGCACCAGCACCCGGTCGATCCCGATCTTCTCCGCCACCCGGAACCCATGCACCGGCCCGCCGCCGCCAAAGGCGATCATCACCCGCCCGTCATACCCTTTGCCCGATTCAATGGCATGCACCCGCGCGGCGTTGGACATGTTCTCGTCCACCATCTCCACCACCGCGAGTGCGGCCATCTCCGCCGCCAGCCCCAGCTTCGCCCCCACATGCTCCGCCAGCGCCGCCTTCGCCGCCCCCTCGTCGAGCTGCATCGAGCCCCCCGCGAACCGCGCGGGATCGTACCGCCCCAGCACCAGATTGGCATCCGTCACCGCCGGCCGCGTCCCCCCGCGCCCGTAGCACGCCGGCCCCGGCATCGCCCCCGCGCTCTCCGGCCCCACCCCGATCCGCCCGAGGCTGTCC
Source organism: Rhodospirillales bacterium (assembly GCA_947458025.1). Taxonomy (GTDB): domain Bacteria; phylum Pseudomonadota; class Alphaproteobacteria; order Acetobacterales; family Acetobacteraceae; genus CAMDGX01. The sequence goes on from CANHCJ010000025.1 coordinate 14,555, forward strand.
ACCTGCGCCAGGCTCCCGCCCCCCGCCCCGATCTCCACCATCTCGATCACCGGAATCCGCAGCGGCAGCCCCGAGCCTTTCCGGAACCGCCCCACCCGCGCCACCTCGAAGGTCCGCGAGGTCTGCGGCCGGAAATCGTCGATCAGGCAGATCTTCGCCGTCGTCCCCCCCATGTCGAACGACAGCACGCTCGAAAGCCCGCACTCCCGCGCCACATGCGCCGAAAAGATCGCGCCCCCCGCCGGCCCACTCTCCACCAGCCGGATCGGAAACCGGCACGCCGTCTCGATCGTGGTCAGCCCGCCGCCCGACAGCATCAGGAACACCGGCGCATCGAGCCCCATCCCCTTCAGCTCCTCGGCCAGCCGCGTGAGGTACCGCGCCATCAGCGGCTGCACGTATGCGTTGGCGGCAGTGGTGGAAAACCGCTCCCACTCCCGCATCTCCGGCGACACCTCGCAGGAGAGCGAAACCGGCACCCCCGGCAACTCCGCCGCCAGGATTTCCGCCGCCCGCTTCTCATGCGCCGGGTTGACGAAGCTGTGCAGGAACCCGACCGCGATGCTCTCCACCGCGTGGCACTTCAGCACCGGCACCAGCGCCCGCACCCCGGCCTCGTCCAGCGGCAGCAGAACCTTGCCGGTATTGTCCAGCCGCTCCGCCACCGCCAGCCGCAGGTGCCGCGGCACCAGCGGCTGCGGCAGCGTAATGTTCAGGTCGTACTGGTCGTACCGGCTCTCATTGCCCATCGCCAGCACGTCGCGGAACCCCTGCGTCGTCACCAGCGCCGTGCGCGCCCCCTTGCGCTCGATCACCGCATTCGTCGCCAGCGTGGTGCCGTGGATCAGGATCGCCACGTCCCCCGGCCCGATCCCCGCCTGCGCCAGGATCGCCCGCACCCCCGCCATCACCCCCTGCTCCGGCGCCGCCGGCGTGGTCAGCACCTTGGCCGTCGTCCGCCGCCCGCCATGCTCCAGCGCGAGGTCCGTAAACGTGCCGCCGATATCAACGGCGAGGCGGGCCGAAGCCCGAGAGGCGGATGCCATGAAGTTCCGGGTCCCAATCTGTCCGGCCCGCAGTCAACCGGCGCGCCCGCGCCCTGGCAATAGGCAACCCTGAACCGCGCCCGGCGCACACGCCCGTACGGTCGGTCGTAATGCGAGGTTAACCCCATCGCCCCAAACAGAGCGCATCATTACGCCACCACTCGCAGGATACTTACTTGACCCGCCTCCTCGGCTCGCTCAAGGTCTGGCAGAAAGCCCTGCTGCCGCTCGCACTCTGCGCCCTGGTGGCGATCGGCCTTTCCACCAAGCTCATCGTCGAGCTCGAACGCACCACCACCGAGTACGACACCCTGCTCGACCGCGAAGCTCCCGCCGCCGTCTCGGCCGCGCGTCTCAGCGTCACCGCCCTGGACCTCGGCCGCCTGGTCTGGCGCGGCATTGCCGACGATACCTCCGACCCCGCCCAGGAGCGGCGCGATGCCGATGCCCTCCTCGCCCAGTTCCGCGAGCGTACCGCCCAGGTGGAGGGGTATCTCGGCCGCAACCACCCCCTCGCCGCCGGCCTCCCCGCCTTCGTGCAGCGCTTCGAGGCGATGCACGCCGCCGCCCTCCAGGGCATCGCCCTCTCGGGCGCCGGCAAGCAGGCCGAAGCCGTCGCGCACCTGCGCCAGAACTTCACCCCGCAGCTGAACACCCAGCGCGACGCGCTGCGTGCCTTCGCCGACTCCATCACCCGCGAGGCCAGCACCAGCAGCGACCGCCTTTCGGCCGAGGCCGACAGCGCGCGCGACAACTCGATCGTCATCGCCCTGGTCGCGCTCGCGCTCGTGGTCGCGCTCGGCGTCTGGGTCGCCATGAAGGGCCTCGTCGCCCCCGTCCGCGGCCTCACCACCACCATGGACGCGCTCGCCGCCGGCAAGCTCGACACCACCGTCCCCGGCACCGAGCGCGGCGACGAGATCGGCATCATGGCCCGCTCCGTCGAGACCTTCCGCCAGGGCCTGGTCGAGGTGGAGCGCCTCAAGGCCGAGCAGGAAACCCTCAAGCAGCGCGCCGAGGCCGACAAGCGCGCGGCCATGAACGCGCTGGCGGATCGCTTCCAGGGCAGCGTCGGCTCCGTGGTCCAGGCCCTCTCCTCGGCCTCCACCGAGCTCACCGCCGCCGCCGGCTCCATGGCCTCCATCGCCGAGGAAACCTCGCGCCAGGCCACCACCGTCGCCAGCGCCTCCGAGCAGGCCACCACCAACGTGCAGACCGTCGCCTCCGCCGCCGAGGAGCTCTCCTCCTCCGTCTCGGAAATCTCCCGCCAGGTCGCCCAGTCCACCCAGATCGCCGGCCAGGCCATGGGCGAGGTCACGCAAACCAACGAGACCGTCCAGGGCCTCACCGCCTCCGTCTCGCGCATCAGCGAAGTCGTCCGCCTCATCAGCGAGATCGCCAGCCAGACCAACCTGCTCGCGCTGAACGCCACCATCGAGGCCGCCCGCGCCGGCGATGCCGGCAAGGGCTTCGCGGTCGTCGCCTCGGAGGTGAAGCACCTCGCCACGCAAACCGCCCGCGCCACGGAGGACATCACCGGGCGCATCAACGAGATCCAGTCCGCCACCGGCGAATCGGTGGCCGCCATCGACCGGATCAACAAGGTGATCCAGCAGATGAACGAAATCTCGCTGGCCATCGCCTCGGCGGTGGAGGAGCAGGGCGCGGCCACGCAGGAGATCGCCCGCAACGTCGCCCAGGCGGCCGACGGCACCCAGCTCGTCTCCTCCAACATCCTCGCCGTCACCCAGGCCTCCGCCGAAACCGGCACCGCCGCCGGCCAAGTCCAGGCCTCCAGCGCCGAGGTCGCCCAGCAGGCCGAGGGCCTCAAGCACCAGGTCGAAACCTTCCTCCAGCAGGTCCGCGCCGCCTGAGCCACTGCGACAGCCGTCACAGCGACCACGGCAGCCCTCTCCCCTTGCGGGCTTGAGCCGCGAAGCGGATCAAGGGTTGGGTGAGGGGTTAAGCATCAGACCCGAAGGCGAAAACAGGGCCCGTCGCACCGCGGCGGGCCCTGTGCCATTCTGCCCCCATGCCCGACACCGCCGACCCCACCCAGCCCTCCCCGTGGCGCCGCCTCGCGCGCCACGCCGTCACGCTGCTGCTGATCGGCCTCACCTGCGGCATCATCGCCCCCACCGTCGCCACCCTGCTCATGGCGCTGCAGGCCAACGGCCTCACCCTCCAGCTGCCCTACGCCCTGATGCTCGCCCCCTGGGCCATCATGATCGCCGGCCCCGGCGTGTTCCTGCTCGGTGTCGTCTTCGGCTGGATGCTGCTCGTCCTGGCCGCCGAGGGCCATCACACCCTGCCCGCCCGCCTGGCCCTCGCCGTGCTGGTCGCCAGCATCGCCTGGTGGCTGGACGAGCCCCTGCCCGGCCCCGCCGCCGCGCCCCGCCCCGGCGGCGCCATCGCGGATTGGCTGGTCTGGGCCGCCAGCGCCGCCCTCGCCGGCCTCGTCTTCACCCGCGGCTGGATCGCCCACCGCCTGCGCCACCCCACCCCCATCCCGCCTGGAGAATGACCATGCGCATCGCCATCGCCGGCCTGTCGCTGGAATCCGTCAGCTTCCTGCCCGTGCCCACCACGCTGGAGGATTTCCGCCGCACGGAATCCGCCGGCCCCGCCATGCTCACGCGCTTTCGCGGCACCAACACCGTGATGGGCGGCTTCATCAAGGTGCTGGAGGCCGAGGGGGCGGAGATCGTCCCCCTCGTCACCGCCGAGGCCGGCGCCGCCGGCCCCGCCACCGACGAAGCCTTCACCCACTACATCGACCGCATCTGCGCCGAACTCGCCGCAGCCGGAAAGCTCGATGGCGTCCTGATCCACCCCCACGGCGCCATGACCACCACCACGCGCCTGGATCCGGATCGCGAGTTCGTCGAACGCGTGCGCGGCGTCGTCGGCCGCGCCACCAGGCTCGTGGTCGCGCTCGACTACCACGGCAACATCGACGAATCCTGGATCCCCCTGGTCGACGGCCTGTTCGGCTACCACTACTCCCCGCACACCGACACCGGCACCACCGGCGAGCGCGCCGCCACCTGCCTGGTCCGCACCCTGCGCGGCGAGATCAAGCCGGTCGTCGCCATCGCCAAGCCCGGCGTCATGGTCCCCAGCATCTTCAGCGCCACCGACATCGCGCCCCTGTCGGACATCGTGCGCGACAGCGTCGAGATGCCCGCGCACACGCCGGGCCTGCTCGATGTCTCCGTCTTCGCCGGCTTCTCCTATGCCGACGTGCCCAACTGCGGCTTCGCCGTGGTCGCCGTGGCGGACGGCAACGAAAAGCTCGCCAAGGCCGCCGCCAAGCTGTTCAGCGCCCGCATCCGCGGCCAGCGCGAGGCGCTGATGCACCGCGATGCGGTGTTCTCCCTCAAGGAAGGCGTGGACCGCGCGGTCGCACTCGCCAGGACCGCCACGAAGCCCGTCGTGCTGCTGGAACACGCCGACCGCATGAACGACAGCACCTACATCCTGCGCGAGGTCCTCGCCCGCGGCCTCACGCGCGTCGCCGTGCACTTCCTGTGCGACCCCGGCGCGGCCGCCGCCGCCATGGCAGCCGGCGTCGGCGCCACCATCACCGTCGATGTCGGCAGCGATTCCTCGCCGCGCGCCGGCGGCAAGGTCCGCCTCACCGGCAAGGTGCTCTACGCCCAGCCCACCCGCTTCACCCGCACCGGCCCGGTGGCGCGCGGCGCCAGCATGGACCTCGGCCCGACGGCCGTGATCGACGCCGGCGGCATCGTCGTCTCCGTCACCACCCACCAGACCACCGCGATCGACCGCGCCCCCTTCGAGCAGTTCGGCCTGAAGCCCGAGGATTTCGCCATCATCGTCCTGCGCAGCAAAACCCATTTCCGCGCCGTCTACGAACCCCTCTCGGAGGCCATCCTGATCGTCGACACGCCGGATTGGGGCCCCGCCGACCTCACCACCCTGCCCTACCGCCAGGTGCCGACCGACAGCATCTACCCCTTCAGCGAATAATCACACGATTTCAAACTCGTAGGGCGGGTCGGCAAAGCCGGACCCGCCGTTCTCGCCACACCCACGCCGCGAGTACGTACGGCATCAACTCCCTTGCATCCCAACAATCAGTTAGTTATATTCACCGACATGACCCAGGAAACCCCGCACCCCGAGGCCCCGCCCTCGCTGGAAGATGGCATCGCCGCCATCGCCGGCGGGCTGCGCGCGATGGCCGGCACCCAGCCCGCGCAGGCCGGCGCCAGCGGTCTCATGCGCGCGGCGATCCTCACCCTCCTGGTCAGCATGCTGCTCCGGCTGGTGGCGATGATCCGCGACTGGCAGCAGGGCCGCCTCACCCTTCCCCCCACCCACCACCAGAACTCCCGTTTCCGGCCCTCCACCCGCCCGGACTCCCTGCACCGCCTAGCCCGCCTCGCCCGC
>CANHCJ010000026.1 GCA_947458025.1 Rhodospirillales bacterium
ACTTTTCCCCGTTGGTCCGCTGGCACGGGCACCACGGGGAAAAGTCTTTTTGCTTCTTTTTCTTCAGAAAAAGAAGAATCCTTGCTTAGATATACTTCCTGAACGACCCATCCGCGAACCGCCCAAAGCGGAACGGCGCCGGGTCCACCACCGGCGCGTCGCCTGCCACCAGGTCCGCCATCAGCCGCCCAGCCCCGGGCCCGATGCCGAACCCGTGCCCGCTGAACCCGGTGGAGATGAAGAACCCCGGCAGGCTGTCCACCGGCCCGATCACCGGCACCGCATCCGGCGTCACGTCCATCAGCCCGGCCCAGGTCTCGGCCACCTTCATGCCCTTGAACGCCGGGAACAGCGCCGCGAGTTCCCCCTCGGCCCGCTCCAGCCCGCGATTGTCCGGCTCCGGATCCAGGATGCGCACCTGCTCGAACGGCGTCACCTCGTCCAGCTTCCACCGGCGCGGCATGCGCCACTCCTCGCGGAACCGCCCGCCCAGCCGCAGCCGCAGCTTCACCTCGCGCCAGCTCTTGCGGTAGCTCGGCAGGAACTGCCCCAGCAGCCGGAAACTGTCCGGCGTGATCTCCGAAAGCGAGTTGTTGCGCCGCGCAATGTTGTAGCCGCCATCGGCCCGCCGCCGGATCGAGAACGGCAGCCCGCCCACGCTGCCCTGCGGCCCGTCCGGCACCGGCTCGGTGCGGAACACGCTGCCCAGCACCTTCAGCTGGGGAAGATCGATGCCGGCATTGCCCGCGAACAGCCGGCTCCAGGCCCCGCCGGCCAGCACCACGCTGTCGCAGGCGATCGCCCCCTTCTCCGTCACCACGCCGGAAATGCGCCCGCCCTTCGTCTCCACCCCGCGCACCGCGCAGCGCTCCAGCACGATCCCGCCCAGCCGCCGCACCGCCGCCGTGATCGCCGGCACCGCCTTCTGCGGCTCTGCCCGGCCATCGGTCGGCGTGTACATCGCCCCCTTGGTCGGCACGGCCAGGCCCGGATACAGCGCCTTCACCTCCTCGGCGGAGATCATGCGGCTTTCCACCTGGTACGGCCGCGCCTTCTCCAGCCACGCCTCGTGCGAGGCCCGCGCCGCGTCGGTCTCGCACAGATAGGCGATGCCGCATTGCGTGAACCCGGTGGCGGCCTCCACCGTCGCGTCCATCCGCCGCCAGATCCGCAGCGCCTCCATCCCCAGCGGGATCTCCCGCTCGTCGCGCCCCATCACCCGCGTCCAGCCCCAGTTCCGCCCGGACTGCTCGGCCCCCACCTGGCCCTTCTCGCACACCACCACCGGGATGCCCTTCTGCGCCAGGAACAGCGCGGTCGAGATGCCCGCGATCCCGCCGCCGATCACCACCACGCTGGTGCGGTGCGGCAGCTCGGAATCGGTCGGCACGGTATCCATGCGCGGGGCCATCGGCATCTCCTGGTCGGCGGGCTCGCGCGATTGTCCGCCAGCCCAGGAACGCCGTCCAGCCTCAGGGCCGCTCCAGCATCCAGCTGAACAGCCGATAATGCAGCCCCGGATGCTCCCCGGTGCGCCGGAACCCCGCCCGCGCCAGCATGGCGGCCGAGGCGGTGTTCGGCACGTCGCAGATCGCCGCGATGCGGGGCAGGGCGAGCGCGCCGAAGCCGTGCCCCAGCACCGCCCCCAGCGCCTCGCCGGCCAGCCCCTGGCCCCAGCCATCGGGATGCAGCGCGATCGTCGGCTCCGCCTCGCCGTCCAACTCCGGGATCAGATCCGCCAGCACCTGCGGCACCTGCTTCAGCGAGGCGATGCCCACCATCGCCCTCGCCTGCTCGGCAATCCACATCCCCATGCCCTGCGGCGCGCTCTCCAGGTGCTCGGCCACGATCCCGGCCACCACCTCGCGCCCCAGCACCTTGTCGTCGCACAGGAAGCGCCGAACATCGGGCAGCACCAGCAGCCGCCACACCGCCTCGGTGTCATCCGGCCGGGCAGGGCGCAGCACCAGCCTGGGGGTCGTCAGAACAGGAAGCATGCGCGGCAGGCTACAGGCCCGCCGCGCCGCACTTCAACCCACGAAGCTGCCCGGATACACCGGGTAGGTCGTGTCGCTCAGCACCACCGTGTGGTTCTGCACCTCGCGCACCCCGGGCACGGACTGCGCCGCCAGCTCCAGCGCCCGGCTCTCCTCCGGGGAGGCGACCAGCCCCCACAAATGCACCACGCCCGCGGTCACCACCACGGAATTGTCCGCCCGCCGGCTCCAGGCCTGCTGGGCCAGCTCCTTGGCCAGCGCCGCGCGGATCTCGGCATCGCTCGCCGCCGGCGCGCTGCCCTCCGGCAGGGCGGCGAAGGCGCGCAGCAGGTTGGCGCGGCTCACGATGCCCACCAGCCGCTGCTCCTGCACCACAGGCACGCGCTTGATGCGGTGCTGCTCCATCAGGTCGGCGATCGCATCCAGCGTCGTGCCCGGCCCCACGCACACCACGTCGCGCGTCATCACGTCGGCGGCCACCTTGGCATGGCTGCGCACGTAGTCCTCGGCCAGCTTCGCCGTCCCGGTGAAGAAGGCCCGCCAGGCCGAGCGCTGCTTCTGCGTGCCCAGCTCCGCCCGCCGCAGCAGGTCGCCCTCGCTCACCAGCCCCAGCACCGTGCCGCCCTCGTCCACCACCGGCACGGCGCTGATCCCGTGGCGCAGCAGCAGCGTCACGATCTCCGGCACCGGCGTCTGCGAGCCCACGGTGACCACCTTGGCCGTCATCACGTCGCCTGCGTTCATGCTCGCCTCCATCACGGGGAATACGGGGGTATCGAAGCGTCTCTGCGCCCAGCACACCTCTTCCGCGCCGGCCACGCATTGATCCAGGTCACGCCCCCGCGCCGCGCCGCCGCTACAATGCGCCCCACAGAAACGCCACAGACCGCCAAACGGAGCGACGCCATGTTCAAGAACCTGCTGGTCCCGGCCACCGGCACCCCCCACGACGCGGCGGTCTTCGCCACCGCGCGCCTGGCCGCCCAGGCCTTCGGCGGCCATCTCGAATTCCTGCACGTGCGCGTCGACACCTCGGAGGTGCTCATGAGCATGACCGCCGGCGGCGTCGGCGGCGGCGATGCCGTGCAATCCGTGATCGACCGCATGGATGCCGAGGCCGAGGCCAATGCCACCGCCGCGCACCAGGCGGTCACGCAGATGCTCGCCGCCGCCGCCATCCCCCTGCGCGACACGCCGGACGGCACCGGCCCCAGCGCCCAGATCAGCCAGGAGAGCGGCAGCCAGAGCGCCTGGGTCGCCCAGTACGGCCGCTTCGCCGACCTCATCCTGATGGGCCGCGGCGGGCCGGACGACGGCACGCCGGAAACCCTGGAAGCCGCCCTGATGGACACCGGCAAGCCGCTGCTGATCGCCCCGGCCACCGCGCCCTCCAGCCTCGGCCGCCGCATCGTCATCGCCTGGAAGGACACGCCAGAGGCCGCGCGCGCCGTCTCCTGCGCGCTGCCCTTCATCGCCGGCGCGGAGCAGGTCACCATTCTCACCGTGCTCGATGATGCGGATGCCAAGGACGAATCCGGCGGCCGCCTGCTGCGCGCCCTGCGCTGGCACAACACGGCCGTCCAGGTCCGCACCCCGTTGCGCGGCAGCACCAGCGCCGCGGACGTGCTGCACCGCGAGGCCGAGGCGCTGGGGGCCGACCTGCTGGTGATGGGCGGCTACAGCCACTCCCGCCTGCGCGAGGTCGTCTTCGGCGGCTTCACCCGCCGCACCCTGGGCAATGCCGGCATCCCGGTGCTGATGGCGCACTGACCCGCGCCAGGGCCGGCGGGGCACGTCCCTGCCGGCACCCGCATGGCCCGCGCCCACACATGGGGCGCCCAAACGAAAGGGGGCGGAACCCGCAGGTTCCGCCCCCCAGTCGTTCAGGCCAGGAAGGGTGGGGCGATCAGGCCCGCACCGTCTCCGCCGCCGGGGCGACCAGGATCTGGCCGTCGATCACGCGGCGCAGGCTCACCTGCTCCAGGCGCTCGGCCGAGGCCGGCACCGCGATCGAGAAGCCGCCACGCCCGCCACGGATGCCGGCCTGGTCCAGGTCGCCACGGTAGCGGTTGGCGACCACGCGGCCCACCACTTCGCCATCCACCAGCACCTCGGCCTCCACGGCCTCGGCGCCGACGGTGTCCACAAGCCAGCCATGGAGCACGCCGTCGGCGATCCGCTCCAGGTGGCCCTTCACCGGACCGGTGGGGGCGTTCGCCGGGATGCCGGCGATCTCGGCCAGGCGGCGGCGGATGGCGGCGAGCTGGAAGCCCTCCTCCAGGCGCGGCTGCTCGGCCGGGCGCGGCGCGGCGGTGCCGTGGATCAGGCTGTACTCGTCGGCGTTGTCGAACATCGCGCGGCTGTTGTGGTCCACGAAGGTCTCGCTCGCCGCACCCTCGGCCAGAACCGCCTCATGGCCGTCCAGCTCGATGTGGAAGTAGGTGATGGCGCCCGTGGGCTCCTCGCGCACGATCGTCACGTCGTTCACCAGCGCCGCGGCCGGCACCATCACGCCGTCGATCTGCATGCCGTGCTGCGGCGACACCTTCAGGTCGCGCACCGGCAGCCCGCCGCCGAGCGAGCCGGCCTTGAACACCACCGGGCGCACGAACGCCTCGCTGGCGCCGAAGCCCGCCTCGTAGGTGCGGTGCCCGATCCACTTCACCGGCTTTGCCGAACCGTCCGCCGTGGTCACCAGGTCGCCGCGCATCAGCGACTCCACCGGCCGCTGGCCGGACGGCGTCGCGATCAGGGTGCCCTCCATGTAGCAGGCGATCAGGGTCTCGAAGGTGAAGTTGAAGAGGGTGGCGCTGAGATCGCCCTCGTCGTCACCAATCGCCAGCTGGATGGTGAAGGAGTCCGCCGAGTTGGTGCCGACCACATACAGCTGCTGCAGCCACGCCGTCACGGCTGCGGTAGTCCCGGTGAACGTCGGGAACGTGGACCCGTCCTGGGCATAGGACGTGGCGTTCTGATCGTCCACCAGCGCCAATGTCGCACCGGCGGCATCCAGGAAGCCGATGGTCACCGTGAAGGTGCCGTCGCCACCGTCGACCAGCGACAGGCCCGAAAAGTCAGCGTGCTGGAACGGGTTGAACGTCAGAGCCGGCCACGTCGTAACCGTCATGGTGGAGCCGTCGGCCGGCACACCATCGATGGTGTCGCCGTTGTGCAGCGCATTGGGGTTACCGTCATAGGTAAAGCTTGCCATGTCTCAATCCTCGCTGTTCGGCCCAGACGCGGCCGGTTCAAACACTGGAACGGATCGGCTCGCCACGCCTATCGCGGCAGGCACCCGTTGCTGAACGAGACGTATCACATCAGTGACCAAACCCGTCAACGATCTCATGCGATTAATCATCTGAGACAGTTTTTGTCAAAATGTAACTGACCCACCCACCCAAACCAACGCACTGAAATCAGGCCAAATTCCTGCCGAAACCCGCCCCGGAAAGCCCCGCCGGCCCCCTCCAACCCCGTTTCACGAACACGTGAGGAAAGTGAATCCGCCCACCCCTCACCCGCCACGCCCCTTGTAGACAACGAACCCGGCGATCGCATCCAGCAGCGCCTGCGGCTCGTCCGCCCGAATCGAATGGCTCGAATGCTCGAAGATCCGCAGGTCGCTGCCCGGGATCAGCCGGTGGATCTCCTCGGAGAATTCCGGCGGGCAGATCCAGTCATGCCGCCCGGCGCAGATCAGCGTCGGCGCCGTGATCCGCGCCAGCTCCGGCCGCAGATCGTAGGTCTGCAGGAACCCGCCCGGCTTGAACGCCATGTTGATCGCATCGGGCGAAAGGATCCCCCGGTCCCGCCCCTTGGCCGCCGCCGCGGCATCGAAGGTGGTCGAGTACATCGGCCCCATCAGATCATAATAGTGCCGCAGCTTGGCCTCGTCGGTCAGCTCCCCGGCCCAGAGCTGCCGGCACACCTCCACCTGCTCCGGCGTGCCCCGCTCGGCCACGATCTGCCGCGCCCGCGCGTTGAACCCGAAATGCGCCGCCGTCACGATCAGCACCAGGTGGCTCACGCTGTCCGGGTAGCGCGCCGCATGCGCCATCGCCACCATCCCGCCATAGCTGGTCCCGATGGAAACGATCGGCCCCAGCCCCAGGTGCACCCGCAGCGCCTCCATGTCCTCCACGTTCTCGTCGAGCGTGTAGCGGGAGACATCCCCGCGCGCCGACCGCCCCTGGCCGCGATGGTCGAAATAGACCAGCTGCATCCGCTCCGCGAGCGGCCCCATCCCCGGCTTGAACCCGCTGTGGTCCCCCCCGGGCCCGCCATGGATCACGAACGCCACCGGCTGCTCGCGCATCCGCCGCCCATCGGGCACCAGCCCCATCCCTTCCACGTCGAAGTAGATCTCGGTGTCGCGGATGCGTGCGCGCATGGTCCTGCCCTTCTGCCAATCGGGCCGATACGCTAGACCGGGGGCGCAAGGGAGGAAACATGGCGCGCACCAAGATCCTGATCGATTGCGACCCCGGCCACGACGACGCGGTCGCGATCCTGTACGCCGCCCGCCAGCTCGATCTCCTCGGCCTCACCACCGTGCACGGCAACAACACGCTGGAGCGCGTCACCCACAACGCGCTGTCCATCCTCGCCCTCGGCGGCATCGACGTGCCGCTGGCCATGGGCTGCGCCACCCCGCTCGTCGCCCCCATGCACCCCATCGCCGAGGCCCACGGCAAGACCGGCCTCGACGGCGCCGATCTCCCCGCCCCCCGCGCCCGGCCGATCGCCCAGCACGCGGTCGACTTCATCATCGAGACCGCCCGCGCCCACCAGGGCGAGCTGGTGCTCGCCGCCATCGGCCCCTGCACCAACGTCGCCATGGCGCTGAAGAAGGAACCCCGCCTGGCCGAGTGGCTGCGCGAGATCACCGTGATGGGCGGCTCCACCACGCTCGGCAACATCCGCGCCGTGGCCGAATTCAACATCTGGTGCGACCCCGAGGCCGCCGCCGTGGTGTTCGACAGCGGCGCGCGCATCCGCATGGTCGGCTATAACGTCACCATCGCCACCGGCACCAGCGCGGCCGACATCGCCCGCCTGCGCCAGGGCGGCCGCGTCGCCGGCACCATCGCCGGCCTGCTCGATTTCTTCCTCGCCCGCGGCCGTGCCGCGCTCGGCCTGCAGGTCGCCCCCATGCACGATGTCTGCGCCATCGTCCCCTATGTCGATGAAACCCTGCTCATCTACCGCCACGTGAACGTCGCCGTGGAAACCCAGGGCACCCACACCCGCGGCATGACCATCTGCGACCTGCGCACCCTCACCGAGGAAGGCATGCTCACCCGCGCCGGCCGCAAGCCCAACGCCCATGTCGCCATTGCCAGCGACGCCCCGCGCCTCATCTCCGGCGTGGTCGACACGCTGCTCTCCTACCCCTGAGGCCCCCATGGATTTCGACCTCACCGAAGACCAGCGCGCCTTCCAGGAAACCGCCCGCGCCTTCGCCGCCGAGCGCCTGGCCCCCAACGCCGTCCGCTGGGACGCCGAGCGCCACTTCCCCGCCGAGGAACTCCGCGAGGCCGCCGCGCTCGGCTTCGCCGGCCTCTACGTGCCGGAGGAGCACGGCGGCACCGGCCTCTCCCGCCTCGATGCCGCCCTGGTGTTCGAGGAACTGGCCCATGCCTGCCCCAGCACCACCGCCTTCCTCACCATCCACAACATGGTCGCCTGGATGATCGCCCGCTGCGGCAACCAGGCCCAGCGCGACCGCTGGCTCCCGCGCGTGCTCTCCGGCGAGGCCTTCGTCTCCTACTGCCTCACCGAACCCGGCAGCGGCTCCGATGCCGCCGCGCTCAAAACCCGCGCGCAGAACACCGGCGACGGCCACTACACGGTGAACGGCACCAAGGCCTTCATCAGCGGCGGCGGCATCGCCGACCTCTACGTCACCATGGTCCGCACCGGGGCAGACAGCCCGCGCGGCATCTCCTGCCTGGTCGCGGAGAAGGGCATGCCGGGCCTGTCCTTCGGCACGCCGGAAAACAAGATGGGCTGGAACAGCCAGCCCACCGCCCAGGTCATCTTCGACAACGTGCGCGTGCCCCACGAAAACCGCCTGGGCGAGGAAGGCGAGGGCTTCCGCTTCGCCATGATGGGTCTCGATGGCGGCCGCATCAACATCGCCGCCTGCTCCCTGGGCGGCGCCCGCGCCTGCCTGGAAGCCGCCAAAGCCTACGTCCAGGAACGCCGCGCCTTCGGCAAGACGCTCTCCGAATTCCAGGCCCTGCAGTTCAAGCTGGCCGACATGGCAACCGAACTGGAAGCCGCCCGCCTCATGGTCCACCGCGCCGCCGTGGCGCTGGACAAGCGCGCGCCGGATGCGACGATGCGCTGCGCCATGGCCAAGCGCTACGCCACCGATGCCTGCTTCCGCATCGTGGACGAGGCGCTGCAACTCCATGGCGGCTACGGCTACATCCGCGAATACGGGATGGAACGCTACCTGCGGGATTTGCGGGTGCACCGCATCCTCGAAGGCACCAACGAAATCATGCGCGTCATCATCGCGCGCAAGCTCCTGGAGGCAGCATGAAAATCGCTCTGATCGGCCTGGGCAACATGGGCCTCCCCATGGCCGCCAACCTGCTGAAGGCCGGCCACGAGGTCATCGGCTTCGACCTCAGCGAAACCGCCCTGGCCGCCCACCGCGCCAATGGCGGCACCACCGCCACCACCATCGCCCAGGCGGTGGCGGATGTGGATGCGGTGGTCACCATGCTCCCCACCGGCAAGCACGTGGCCGACGTGTGCACGGGGCAGGGCGGCATCCTCGCCAGCATCTCCGCGCGCACGAAGCTCGTCATCGACAGCTCCACCATCGACGTCGCCACCGCCAAGCAGGTCGGCGCCGACGCCGCCGAGAAGGGCGTGGAGTTCCTCGATGCGCCGGTCTCCGGCGGCACCGCCGGGGCCGCCGCCGGCACCCTCACCTTCATGTGCGGCGGCACCGAAGCCGGCTTCGCCGCCGCCGAGCCGCTTCTGAAGGGCATGGGCCGCGCCATCATCCACGCCGGCCCCGCCGGCAGCGGCCAGGTCGCCAAGGCCTGCAACAACATGATGCTCGCCATCAACATGCTCGGCGTCTCCGAAGCCATGGCCATGGCCGACCGCCTCGGCCTCTCCCGCCAGAAGCTGTTCGACATCGTCGCCCCCAGCACCGGCCAGTCCTTCGCCCTCACCGGCTACTGCCCGGTCCCCGGCCCCGTCCCCACCACGCCCGCCAACCGGGACTACGCCCCCGGCTTCACCACCGCGCTCATGGTCAAGGACCTCCGCCTGGCCCAGGACGCCGCCGAGGCCGCCGGCGCCCCCACCCCGCTCGGCGCCCACGCCACCCGCCTCTACGCCGCCATGATGGAGGAAGGCCTCTCCGCCAAGGATTTCTCCGTCATCGCCCGCTGGCTCGCCGCCAAGTCCCGCACCGACCTGGCCTGAAGGGAGCACGCCGATGAGCATCGAAGCCTTCAAGCAGGCCCGTCAGTTCCTCTTCGACAACCGCACCAACTACGCCGCCGCCTATGCCGGCTTCCGCTGGCCGGTCATGGAGAAATTCAACTTCGCGCTCGACTGGTTCGACGCCGAGCTGGCCGCCGGCCCCATGGCCCACACCCCCGCCCTGCAGATCGAGGGCGAGGGCGCCGCCACCCTTACGTTCGCGCAACTCTCCGAACGCTCCAACCGCGTCGCCAACGGCATGCGCGCCCTCGGCGTGAAGCGCGGCGACCGCATCCTGCTCATGCTCGGCAACGTCGTGCCGCTGTGGGAAGTGATGCTCGCCGCCATCAAGCTCGGCGCCGTCGTCGTCCCCACCTCCACCCTGCTGAACAAACCGGATCTCGCCGACCGCCTCGCCCGCGGCCGCGTGAAGCACATCGTCGCCGCCACCGCCGATTGCGCCAAGTTCGAAGGCCTCGACCCCCAGGCCACCCGCATCGCCGTGGGCGAAGCCCCCCCGGGCTGGACCGCCTACGAAACCCTGCACACGGGTGCCGCCACCTTCACGCCCGACGGCCCCACCCACGCGTCGGACCCGCTGCTGCTCTATTTCACCTCCGGCACGACGGCCAAACCCAAGCTCGTCCTGCACTCCCACCAGAGCTACCCGGTCGGCAGCCTCTCCACAATGTTCGCCCTCGGCCTGCAGCCCGGCGACAAGCACCTCAACATCTCCTCCCCCGGCTGGGCCAAGCACGCCTGGTCCTGCTTCTTCACCCCCTGGCTCGCGGGTGCGACCATCTTCATCCTCAACCAGCCCCGCTTCAACGCGAAGGCGATGCTGGACGCCCTGGCCGCCCACAAGGTCACCTCCCTCTGCGCGCCGCCCACCGTCTGGCGCATGTTCATCCAGGAGGATCTCAAGTCCTGGAAGATGTCCCTGCGCGAGCTCCTCTCCGCCGGCGAACCCCTCAACCCCGAGGTCATGGACCAGGTCGAGGCCGCCTGGCACATCGTTATCCGCGACGTCTACGGCCAGACCGAAACCACCGCCCAGATCGGCAACCCGCCCGGCCTCAAGGTCAAGCCAGGCTCCATGGGCGTCCCCATGCCCGGCTACCGCATGCGCCTGCTGAACACCCAGGACCAGGACGCCAACGAAGGCGAGGTCTGCATCTCGCTCGATGCCAAGCCCCCCTCCCTCATGCTCGGCTACCAGAATGAGGACGGCACCTTCCAACCCCTCGGAAAAGACGTCTACCGCACCGGCGACGTCGCCAGCCGCGACGAGGAAGGCTACCTCACCTTCATCGGCCGCGCCGACGACGTCTTCAAGGCCAGCGACTACCGCATCTCCCCGTTCGAACTGGAATCCGTCCTCATCGAACACCCCGCCGTCGCCGAAGCGGCCGTGGTGCCGGCGCCCGACCCGATCCGCCTCGCCGTCCCCAAGGCCTACATCGTCCTCGCCCCAGGCTCGAACGGCTCGCCGGAAACCGCGCTCTCCATCTTCCGCCACTGCCGCGAACGCCTGGCCCCCTTCCAGCGCATCCGCCGCCTGGAATTCTCCGACCTGCCGAAAACCATCTCCGGCAAGATCCGCCGCGTGGAACTGCGCCAATCCGAAAACGCCCGCACCGATCGCGCGCCAGGCGAGTTCCGCGAGGACGATTTCCCGGAGCTGAAGGCATGAAGGTCGCCTTGGCAGGCGCCTTGCACGGAGCCAAGTGTTCCAACGCCAAGACGCCAAGGCCAGGAAGGCAAGAACGCCAAGCTCTTGGCGCCCTTGGCCGCCTTCCTTGGCGCCTTGGCGTTGAATCCTTCCTTTCCTAGGGGCGCAACACCCATGGCCAGCAACACCGAGTACGGCCTAGATTTCGACCTCGGCGAAGAGATCGACATGCTGCGCGACAGCGTCCGCCGCTTCGCCGAAGCCGAGATCGCCCCCCGCGCCGCGGAGATCGATCGCAGCAACGAATTCCCGCCGGACCTCTGGCGCAAGATGGGGGAGCTCGGCGTCCTCGGCCTCACGGTGGAGGAGGAATACGGCGGCGCCGGCATGGGCTACGTCGCCCACACGATCGCGGTCGAGGAAATCAGCCGCGCCTCCGCCTCGGTCGGACTCTCCTACGGGGCCCACAGCAACCTCTGCGTCAACCAGATCCGCCGCAACGGCACGGAGGCCCAGAAGCGCCAGTACCTCCCCAAGCTCATCAGCGGCGAGCACATCGGCGCGCTCGCCATGAGCGAACCCGGCGCCGGCAGCGACGTCGTCTCCATGCGCCTCAAGGCGGAACCGAAAGGCGACGGCTACCTCCTCAACGGCACCAAGTTCTGGATCACCAACGGCCCCGACGCCGATGTGCTGGTCGTCTACGCCAAGACCAACCCCGAAGCCCACCAGCGCGGCATCACGGCCTTCCTGATCGAGAAGGGCATGCCCGGCTTCAGCTGCGCCCAGAAGCTGGACAAGCTCGGCATGCGCGGCTCTAATACCGGCGAGCTCGTCTTCGACAACGTCGAAGTCCCCGCCAGCCACATCCTCGGCCGCCTCGATGGCGGGGTAGGGGTCCTGATGAGCGGGCTGGACTACGAACGCGTCGTCCTCTCCGGCGGCCCGCTCGGCATCATGCAGGCCTGCATGGACGTGGTGCTGCCCTACATCCACGACCGCAAGCAGTTCGGCCAGGCCATCGGCGAGTTCCAGCTGATGCAGGGCAAGATCGCCGACATGTACACGGTGATGAACGCCGCCCGCGCCTACGTCTACGCGGTGGCCAAGGCCTGCGACAAAGGCCGCACCACCCGCAAGGACGCCGCCGGCGCCATCCTCTACAGCGCCGAGAAGGCCACCTGGATGGCGCTGGAAGCCATCCAGTCCCTCGGCGGCAACGGCTACATCAACGACTACCCCACCGGCCGCCTGCTGCGCGACGCCAAGCTCTACGAAATCGGCGCCGGCACCTCAGAAATTCGCCGCATGCTCATCGGCCGCGAGCTGTTCCGGGAAACGGCGTGATGCGCGAAAGCAAGCGAGAAAAGCGAAGCGGTCACAGAGACCACAGAGCGGGCACAGAGAGCACAGAGAAGCGCGCGTCCTTCTCCGTGCTCTCTGTGCCCCTCTGTGTCCTCTGTGACCGCTTCGCTTTCCTTCCTTCCTTCCGGAACGCCCCATGACCACCCTCCCCACCACCATCGACCCCCGCTCGCCGGATTTCGCCGCCAACGCCCAGTCCATGCGCGAACAGGTCGCCGAAATCCGTTCGCACGCCGAAAAGGTCTCCCTCGGCGGCGGCGAGGTCGCCCGCAAGCGCCACCTCGCCCGCGGCAAGCTCCTCCCCCGCCAGCGCATCGAAGCCCTGCTCGACCCCGGCACGCCCTTCCTCGAGCTCTCCCAGCTCGCCGCCCACGGCATGTACAACAACGAGGTCCCCAGCGCCGGCATCATCACCGGCATCGGCCGCGTCTCCGGCCGCGAATGCGTCATCGTCTGCAACGACGCCACGGTGAAGGGCGGCACCTACTACCCCATCACCGTCAAGAAGCACCTCCGCGCGCAGGATATCGCCCGCCAGAACCGCCTCCCCTGCCTCTACCTGGTGGACTCAGGCGGCGCCAACCTCCCCAACCAGGACGAGGTCTTCCCCGACCGCGACCATTTCGGCCGCATCTTCTTCAACCAGGCCCAGATGTCCGCCGAGGGCATCGCCCAGATCGCCGTGGTGATGGGCAGCTGCACCGCCGGCGGCGCCTACGTCCCCGCCATGTCGGATGAGTCCATCATCGTGAAAGGGCAGGGCACCATCTTCCTCGGCGGCCCCCCGCTGGTGAAGGCCGCCACCGGCGAAATCGTCACCGCGGAGGATCTCGGCGGTGCGGACGTCCACACCCGCATCTCCGGCGTCGCCGACCACTTCGCCGAGAACGACGCCCACGCGCTCGGCATCGCGCGGCGCATCGTCGCCACGCTGAACACCACCAAGCACCCCGGCGTCACGCTGCGCGAACCCCGCGCCCCGCAGCACAACCCGGATGAGCTCTACGGCATCATCCCCGCCGACCGCCGCCGCCCCTACGACGTGCGCGAGATCATCGCCCGCATCGTCGATGCCAGCGAGTTCGACGAGTTCAAGAAGCTCTACGGCACCACGCTGGTCACCGGCTTCGCCCATATCTGGGGCTACCCCGTCGGCATCATCGCGAACAACGGCATCCTGTTCAGCGAAAGCGCCCAGAAGGCCGCCCATTTCATCGAGCTCTGCGCCCAGCGCGGCATCCCGCTGGTGTTCCTGCAGAACATCACCGGCTTCATGGTCGGCCGCAAATACGAGAACGGCGGCATCGCCAAGGATGGCGCCAAGATGGTCACCGCCGTCGCCACCGCCAACGTGCCCAAGTTCACCGTCGTCATCGGCGGCAGCTTCGGCGCCGGCAACTACGGCATGTGCGGCCGCTCCTACGACCCGCGCTTCCTCTGGATGTGGCCCAACGCCCGCATCTCGGTGATGGGCGGCGAGCAGGCCGCCAGCGTCATGGCCACCATCCGCCGCGACAACATGGAAGCCCGCGGCGAAACCTGGCCGCCGGAAGCCGAGGAAGCCTTCCGGCAACCAATCCGCGAGCAATACGAAACCCAGGGCCACCCCACCTACGCCACCGCCCGCCTGTGGGACGACGGCATCATCGACCCCGTTGACACCCGCCGCGTCCTCGCCCTCGGCCTCTCCGCCGCCCTCAACGCCCCCATCGCGCCGACGAAGTTCGGCCTGTTCCGGATGTAATGGCGATGTTCGGAACCCTCCTCATCGCCAACCGCGGCGAGATCGCCTGCCGCATCATCCGCACCGCCCGCCGCATGGGCCTGCGCACCATCGCCGTCCATTCCGATGCCGACGCGAACGCGCTGCACGTCGCCATGGCCGACGAGGCGCACCGCATCGGCCCCGCCGCCCCGCGCGACTCCTACCTGCGCATCGAAGCCATCCTCGAAGCCGCCCGCGCGTCAGGCGCCCAGGCCATCCACCCCGGCTACGGCTTCCTCTCCGAGAACGCCGAGTTCGCCGAAGCCTGCGCCGCCGCCGGCCTCATCTTCGTCGGCCCCCCGCCGGCCGCCATCCGCGCCATGGGCGGCAAGTCCCAGGCCAAGGCCCTCATGGCCGAAGCCGGCGTCCCCCTCGTCCCCGGCTACCACGGCGAGGCGCAGGACCTCCCCACCCTGCAATCCGCCGCGGACAGCATCGGCTACCCCGTCCTCATCAAGGCCAGCGCCGGCGGCGGCGGCAAGGGCATGCGCGTGGTCGATGCCGCCGCCGATTTCCCCGCCGCCCTCGAAGGCGCCCAACGCGAAGCCCGCTCCTCCTTCGGGGACGACCGCGTCCTGGTCGAAAAATACCTCACCCGCCCCCGCCACATCGAAATCCAGGTCTTCGCCGACACGCACGGCAACTGCGTCTCCCTCTTCGAACGCGACTGCTCCATCCAGCGCCGCCACCAGAAGATCATCGAGGAAGCCCCCGCCCCGGGCATGACCACCACCATGCGCCAGGCCATGGGCGAAGCCGCCATCGCCGCCGCCCGCGCCGTAAACTATGTCGGCGCCGGAACGGTGGAATTCATCGCCGAGGGCGACGCCTTCCACTTCATGGAAATGAACACCCGCCTCCAGGTCGAACACCCGGTCACCGAAGCCATCACCGGGCTGGACCTGGTCGAATGGCAACTCCGCGTCGCCGCCGGCGAACCCCTCCCGCGCACGCAGGCGCAACTCGCCATCCAGGGCCACGCCATCGAGGTCCGCCTCTACGCCGAAGACCCCGCCCGCAACTTCCTCCCCTCCGTCGGCACCCTCTCCCACCTCAAACTCCCCGAAGGCATCCGCGTCGATTCCGGCATCCGCGCCCTCGACACCATCACGCCCGATTACGACCCGATGATCGCCAAGCTCATCGTCCACGCCCCCGATCGCCGCGCGGCCCTCGCCCGCCTCTCCCAGGCCCTGGCGCAAACCGAAGTCGTCGGCGTCCAGACCAACCTCCCCCTCCTGCGTGCCCTGGCCACAAACCCCGCCTTCGCCGGCGGCACCTTCGACACCGGCCTCATCGCCCGGCACCCGGAACTGCTCGACGGCACCGCCACCACGCCGGATCTCGCCCTGGCCGCCGCCGCCCTCACCCTCCTCGCCCGCCGCGCCCAGGCCGCCCGCACCGCCACCGACCCCCACTCCCCCTGGTCCGCCCAGGACAGCTGGCGCCCCAACCTCCCCGGCCAGCAAACCCTCCTCCTGCGCCACGGGGCCGAAACCACCGAAGTCGCCGCCCATCCCGCCCCCAGCGGCGGCTGGCACCTGGAATGGGACAGCATCCAGCGCACCGCCCACCACGATGGCGCCAACCTCTTCCGCCTCGGCACCACCGCTGCCCGCGCCGCCGTCATCGCCGCGCCTCCCCGCCTCACCGTCATCCTCGACGGCACCAACCACACCATCGAGGAACTCGACCCCCACGCCCCGCCCGAAGCCGCCACCGTCGGCGCCGGCCGCGTCATCTCCCCCATCCCCGGCCGCGTCGCCCGCCTTCTCGTCGCCCCCGGCGACACCGTCGCCAAGGGCCAGACCCTCCTCGTCCTGGAGGCCATGAAGATGGAACTCCCGCTGGCCGCCCCCGCCCCGGGCACCGTCGCCGCCCTGCGCTGCGCCGAAGGGGAGATGGTGGCGGAAGGCGTCGAACTGATCCTGCTAGAGTCCGCTTGAATAGGTCAGCACCAATGCCATATCATGGCGCAAAGAGGGAGCCACGGCCATGAAGCACTCATCGGTCACGCTGGACGACAAGTACCAGGTCACCTCCGACCGGTTCTTCCTCACCGGCTCCCAGGCGCTCGTCCGCCTCCCCCTCCTGCAACGCCAGCTCGACCAGGCCGCCGGCCTCAACACCGCCGGCTACATCTCCGGCTACCGCGGCTCCCCCCTCGGCGGGGTGGACATCCAGATGTGGAACGCCAAGAAGCGCATCGCGGAATCCCACATCGTCTTCCGCCCCGGCGTGAACGAGGAGCTTGCCGCCACCGCCATCTGGGGCACCCAGCAACTCCCCCACCTGCAATCCGCGAAATACGACGGCGTCTTCGCCTACTGGTACGGCAAGGGCCCCGGCGTGGACCGCTCCGGCGACGTCTTCCGCCACGCCAACTACGCCGGCACCGCCCGCCACGGCGGCGTCCTCGTCATGGCCGGCGACGACCACGGGTGCAAATCCTCCACCGTCCCGCACCAGAGCGAGCTGGCCCTCACCTCGGCCCACATGCCCATCCTGGTCCCGTCGGACATCACGGACATCCTCCAGTTCGGCCTGCACGGCTGGGCCATGTCGCGCTGGTCCGGCCGCTGGATCGGCTTCAAGCTGGTCGGCGACGTGATGGACTCCTCCGCCTCCGTCGCCTTCGACCTCCCGGATTTCCGCATCATCCTGCCGGATGGCCCCCACCCCGATGCCGGCCTGCGCCTCACCGACATCGGCGGCCGCATCCCCATCCTGCCGCTGGACCAGGAAGCCCGCACCATCTCGGTCGGCCTGCCGGAGGCCCAGCGCTACGCCCGCGCCAACGGGCTCGACCGCACCGTGCTCAACCCCATCGGCGCCCGCCTCGGCATCGTCACCGCCGGCAAGTCCTACCACGACACCCGCCAGGCCTTCGCCGATCTCGGCCTGCCGGAGCCCCCCGGCGTCCGCCTCCTCAAGCTCGCCCTCACCTGGCCCGTCGACCCCGAAACCATCCGCAAATTCGCCCGCGGCCTCGAGGAAATCGTCGTCGTCGAGGAAAAGCACCCCCTCATCGAACAGCAGCTCCGCGACATCCTCTACGACGCGCCCGATCGCCCCCGCGTCCTCGGCAAGCGCGATGCCGAAGGCAAACCCCTCCTCAAGCCCCACGGCGAATTCAGCAGCGCCGAGATCGCGCTCGCCATCGCCCCCCGCATCGCCCGCTACGCCGACAGCGAGAAACTCCAGTCCCACATCGCCCGCCTGCGCGAGAACCTCGACGCCATCGCCAAGGCCGAAGTCGCCGCCCTGCGCCGCCCCTATTTCTGCTCCGGCTGCCCACACAACAGCTCCACGAAAGTCATCGACGGCTCCCGCGCCCTCGGCGGCATCGGCTGCCACACGCTCGCCGTCTGGATGGACCGCAACACCGACAGCTTCAGCCAGATGGGCGGCGAGGGTGTCGCCTGGTCCGGCCAGGCCCCCTTCACGGAGGAAAACCACGTCTTCGCCAACATGGGCGACGGCACCTACTTCCACTCCGGCTACATGGCCGTCCGCGCCAGCGTCGCCGCCGGCGTCAACATCACCTACAAGATCCTCTTCAACGACGCGGTGGCCATGACCGGCGGCCAGCCCGTCGACGGCCAGATCACCGTCCCCCACATCACCCGCCAGGTCTCCGCCGAGGGCGTGAAGACCATCGTCGTCGTCACCGACGAGCCCGAGAAATACGAGGACGTGAAGGACCTCGCCCCCGGCACCGAAGTCCACCACCGCCGCGACCTCGACCTCATCTCCCGCCGCCTGCGCGACACCCCGGGCTGCACCGTCCTCGTCTACGACCAGACCTGCGCCAGCGAGAAGCGCCGCCGCCGCAAGCGCGGCACCTTCCCCGATCCCGCAAAGCGCACCTTCATCAACGCCGCCGTCTGCGAAGGCTGCGGCGACTGCTCGCGCGCCTCCAACTGCCTCTCCGTCCAGCCGCTGGAAACCCCGCTCGGCACCAAGCGCGTGATCGACCAGTCCACCTGCAACAAGGACTTCTCCTGCTCGGACGGCTTCTGCCCCAGCTTTGTCACCGTCCACGGCGCCGAGCCGAAAAAGCGCGCCCGCGTCACCCCGGAAGCCTTCGAGCTTCCCATGCCCGCCCAGCAGCCGCTCACCCGCCCCTGGAACATCCTCGTCACCGGCATCGGCGGCACCGGGATCGTCACCATCGGCGCCCTCATCGGCATGGCCGCCCACCTCGACGGCAAGCACGTCACCGTGCTGGACCAGACCGGCCTCAGCCAGAAGGCCGGCGGCGTCACCAGCCACATCCGCCTTTCCGAGTCCGAATCGAACCTGCACGGCCTCAAGGTCAGCCGCATGGGGGCCGACCTCCTCCTCGCCTGCGACATGGTCGTCGCCGCCAGCAAGGACAGCCTGGCCACCTACGCCCAGGGCGTCACCCACGCGGTGCTGAACACCCACGAAACCCCCAGCGGGGACTTCGTGATGGACACCACGGTCCGCCTCCCCAGCCTCCAGCTCCGCCGCTCCATCGCCCAGGCCATCGGCCAGTCGGCGCTCGACCAGTTCGACGCCACCGCGATCGCCACCGCGCTCATGGGCGACAGCATCGCCACCAACCCCTTCCTCCTCGGCTACGCCTGGCAGAAGGGCCTCGTCCCCCTCAGCCTCGACAGCCTCCTGCGCGCCATCGAGCTGAACGGCACCGCCGTCGAAGCCAACAAGGCCGCCTTCACCTGGGGCCGCTACGCCGCCCACGACCTCGCCCGCGTGCAAACCGCCGCCGGCCTGTCCACTGAAAAGCCCGAGCCCGTCACGCTGGAAGACATCATCGCCACCCGCGAAGCCCACCTCGTCGCCTACCAAAGCAAGCGCTACGCCCGCCGCTACCGCGCCCTCGTCGAACGCGTCCGCGAGGTCGAAGGCCGCATGTTCTCCGGCAACACCGCCCTCACCGAGGCGGTGGCGAAGGGCTACCACAAGCTCCTCGCCTACAAGGACGAATACGAGGTCGCCCGCCTCTACGCCTCGCCCGAATTCAAGGCCTCGCTCGCCGCCCAGTTCGAAGACCCCAAGCGCCTCGAATTCCACCTGGCCCCCCCGCTGCTCGCCCAGCGCGACCCGCACACCGGCCAGATGATCAAGAAAACCTACGGCCCCTGGATGCTGAAGGCCTTTTCGCTCCTGCAACACTTCCGCGCCCTGCGCGGCACCCGCCTCGACATCTTCGGCCGCACCGAGGAGCGCCACATGGAACGCGCCCTCATCACCGAATACGAAGCCACGGTGGAAGACATCCTCGCCCACCTCTCCCCGGCCACCCTGGCCACCGCCGTCGCGCTCGCCGCCCTGCCCGAGAAGATCCGCGGCTTCGGCCACGTCAAGGAACGCAACGCCCGCACCGCCGCGGCCGAACGCACTCGCCTGCTGGAGAAGCTGCACGGCACCGCGCCGAAGCCGGCCATGGCGGCGGAGTGAGCGTGATGGAAGGGAAGGCCAGGGGCTTTGCCCCTGGACCCCACTGGGTCCCGAGCGCGCCTTCGCGCGACGGCCTTAGGCCCCAGACCCCTTCACCTTTCCGCCTTCGGCGGGGAGGGGCCGCCCGGGTCTCTCCACCGCCTCGACGGCCCCTCCCCGCCGAAGG
>CANHCJ010000027.1 GCA_947458025.1 Rhodospirillales bacterium
AGCCATGACCGGCCTCCTGCCGATCCTGCGCACCAACCCCCACCTCGCCACCCTGCTCGACAGCTTCGCCAGCCTCGCCCTGCCCAACCCCTGGATCGTCGCCGGCGCCCTGGCCCAGACCGTCTGGAACCACCGCTACGGCCTGCCCCCCACCCACGGCATCGCCGACATCGACCTGGTCTATTTCGACCCCGACCTCGCGCAGGCCACCGAAGCCGCCCACCAGGCCCGCCTCGCCGGCTTCCCGATCCCGCTGGACGTCAAGAACCAGGCCCGCGTCCACCAGTGGTACGAGGCAAAATTCGGCCGCCCCCTGGCCCCCTACCGCTCCGTCCCGGACGCGATCGCCACCTACCCCACCACCGCGACCGCCATCGGCATCTGCATGCACGAGGGCCGGATGGACCTCTGCGCCCCCTTCGGCACGGATGATCTCCTGGCCGGCATCGTCCGCCCCAACAAGGCCCTGGTCACCGAGGCGGCGTACACAGCAAAGGCGGCACGCTGGCGCCGCCTTTGGCCGCAACTCAGGATCGAGGCGTGGTAGCTACCCGCGCAGGTGGCAGGACACCTGGTGCCGCCCCCCGGCACTCTTCAACGTCGGCACCTCGGTGCTGCAGCGCGGCTCGGCGATCGGGCAGCGCGTGTGGAAATGGCAGCCGCTCGGCGGGCGGATCGGGTTGGGCACGTCGCCCTGCAGCACGATCCGCTTGCGCTTGATCTTCGGGTCCGGGATCGGCACCGCCGACAGCAGCGCCTCGGTATAGGGGTGCAGCGGGTTGGCATACAGCTCCTCGGCCGTCGCCACCTCCACCACCCGGCCGAGATACATCACCGCCACCCGGTCGCTGATGTGCTCCACCACGCTCAGGTCATGCGCGATGAACAGGTAGGTCAGGCCGAACTTCTCCTGCAGGTCCTCCAGCAGGTTGATCACCTGCGCCTGGATCGACACGTCGAGCGCGCTCACCGGCTCGTCGCACACGATCAGCTTCGGCTCCACCGCCAGCGCCCGGGCGATGCCGATGCGCTGCCGCTGCCCGCCGGAGAACTCATGCGGGAAGCGGCGCATGTGCTCCGGCCGCAGCCCCACCGTCTCCAGCAGCTGGACCACCTTGTCCTCCATCTGCTGGCGCGTCTTCACCAGCCCATGGATGGTCAGCGCCTCACCGATGATGCCGCCCACGGTGTGCCGCGGGTTGAGCGAGGCGAAGGGGTCCTGGAAGATGATCTGCATGTCGCGCCGCATCGCGCGCAGCGCCTCGCCTTCCATCGCCGTCACGTCCTGGCCCTGGAACCAGATCTCGCCGGAGGTCGGCTCGATCAGCCGCAGGATGCAGCGCCCGGTGGTGGACTTGCCGCAGCCGGATTCACCCACAAGCCCCAGCGTCTCGCCCGGGGCCACATCCAGCGACACGCCGTCCACGGCATGCACGCGGTCGATCTCGCGGCCCAGGACGCCGCCGCGGATCGGGAAGTGCTTCTTGAGGTTGCGAACCGAAAGCAGGGGCTGGGTGTCTGCCGCCGCTTCGGACTTGGTATCGGTCACGGTGCTCACAGGATGCAGGCCACCTTGTGGTCGGGTGCTACGAGGCGCAGGGGGGGCTCGGCGGCGGTGCAGGCGTCGGTCGCGAACTTGCACCTGGCCGCGAAACGGCAGCCATGGGGCGGGTTCAGCAGGTTCGGCACGGTGCCGGGGATCTGCTCCAGCCGCTGGCGCTCGCCGCTGCGGGCATGCCCGGCGATGTCCACGCGCGGGATGGAGCGGATCAGCCCCTGGGTATACGGATGCCGCGGGTTGCCGAACAGCTCGTCGACCGAGGCTTCCTCCACCACCTTGCCGGCATACATCACCACCACGCGCTGGGCGTTCTCGGCCACCACCCCCATGGCGTGGGTGATGAGCATGATGGCCATGCCGAACGTGTCCTTCATCTCGGCCATCAGCTCGAGGATCTGGGCCTGGATGGTCACGTCGAGCGCGGTGGTCGGTTCGTCGGCGATCAGCAGCTTCGGCTTGCAGGCCAGCGCCATGGCGATCATCACGCGCTGGCGCATGCCGCCGGAGAACTGGTGCGGATAGTCGTTCACGCGGCTGCGCGGGTTGGGGATGTTCACCAGCCCCAGCATCTCCACCGCGCGCTCGATCGCCGCCTTCTCGCCCAGCTTCTCGTGCGTCTGCAGCGCCTCGGCGATCTGGAAGCCCACGGTGTACACCGGGTTCAGCGAGGTCATCGGCTCCTGGAACACCATCGCGATCTCGCGGGTGCGGATGCGGTCCATCTCGTCCATCGGCAGCGGGATGAGGTCCCGCCCCTGCCACAGGATCGAGCCGGATTCGAAGCGGCCGGGCGGCATGTCGATCAGCTTGAGCACCGAGCGGGCGGTGACCGACTTGCCGCAGCCGGATTCACCGACCACGGCCAGGGTTTCGCCCGCGGCGATCGACATGGACACGCCGTCGACGGCACGGACCATGCCGTCGTCGGTCTTGAACCAGGTGCGGAGGTCGCGGATATCGAGCAGAGGTTCGGACATGCTGTGCCTAGACCACGCGGCGGGGATCGAAGGCGTCGCGCAGCCCGTCGCCGATGAAGTTGATCGTCAGCACGGTGAGAAAGATCATCATGCCGGGAAAGAGCGCCCAGTGCGGGGCGATGTCGAGGTAGTCCTTGGCATCGAACAGCACCCGGCCCCAGGTGGGGATGTCGGGCGGGAAGCCGAGGCCGAGGAAGGAGAGCGTGCTCTCCGCGATGATTGCCGCGGCCACGTCGATGGTGCCGGCCACGATCACCGGGCCCATCGCGTTGGGCAGGATGTGCATCACCACCAGGCGGATGCGCGAGGCGCCGAGCGCCTTGGCGGCCTCCACGAACTCCTTCTCGCGCAGGCTGAGGAACTGGGCGCGCACCAGGCGTGCCACCGGCATCCAGCGCAGCCCGCCGATCACCAGCACGATCAGCACGAACACGCCGCCCTCGGGGCCGAACACGTCCTTCAGCACGTCGCGGAACAGGTAGATCACCAGCAGCAGCAGCGGCAGCTGCGGCAGCGAGAGGAACAGGTCGGTGATCCACATCAGCACCGCATCCACCCGGCCGCTGGACATGCCGGCGATCGCGCCGATCACCACGCCCACCAGCACCGCCACCACCATGGCGGCCAGCCCCACGGCGAGCGAGATGCGCCCGCCATAGATGATGCGCGCGAGCAGGTCCTGCCCGAGGTCGTCGGTGCCCATCGGGTGGACGAGCGAGGGCGGCTTCAGCTTTGCGGTGAAGTCGATCTCGTTGATCGGCACGGGCCACAGCCAGGGCCCGGCGAGCACCAGGAAGATGAGCGCGCCAAGGATGAACAGGCTGGCCACGGCCAGCTTGTGCTTGCGGAACCGTCGCCACGCCTCCGCGGCCGGGGTGACCGGCTTGGCGGGGCGGGACGCGGACGCGGCGGCGTCAGCGGAAAGAGATGCGGGGGTCGAGCCAGCCATAGAGGATGTCTGCAATCAGGTTGAAGAGGACAACGAGGCAGGCGAACACGAAGGTCACGCCCATCACGACCGGGGTATCGTTGGCCAGGATGGAGGTGATCAGCAGCGAGCCGATGCCGGGCACGCGGAAGATCTGCTCGGTGACGATGGCGCCGCCGAACACGATGGGCATCTGCAGCGCCACCAGCGTGACCACGGGGATCAGCGCGTTGCGCACCACGTGCTTCACCAGCACGCGACGGTTGCCGATGCCCTTGGAGCGGGCGGTGACGACGTAGTCCAGCTTGATCACGTCGAGCACGGAGGAGCGGACGTAGCGCACCAGCGAGGCGCCCTGGAACAGGCCGAGCACCATGATCGGCATGATCGACTGCTTGATGTGCACCCACCACCATTCCCAGCCGGTTTCGCGCACGGTGGACTGGTAGACCATCGGCAGCCAGTCGAGCTGGATCGAGAACACCAGGATCAGCAGCAGGCCGGTGAAGAAGGTGGGCAGCGAGAAGCCGACGAAGGCCAGCGTGTTGGCGATCTGGTCGAACAGCGAGTAGGGGCGGGCGGCGGCCAGCACGCCGATCGGCACGGCGATCAGGATCGCGATCACCTGCGAGGTGCCGATCACCGCCACCGTGGTGGGCACGCGCTGCAGGATCAGCTGGTCCACGTCGATGCGGCTGACGAAGGAGAAGCCCCAGTCGCCCTTCAGCATGGCGAACAGCCAGTGGAAGTAGCGCAGGTAGATCGGATCATCGAGCCCGAGCGAGGCGCGCAGCTGCAGCCGCACCTCGGGCGGGATGTTCGGGTTCAGCGTCAGCTCCTCGAACGGATCGCCGGGCGCGAGCGCCAGCACGGTGAACAGCACCACGCTGATGCCGAGCAGGCTCGGGATCGCCAGAAGAAATCGGCGCAGGAAGAAGGCGCTGGACAACGCGGATATCCCTCAGGGAAACGGTCGTCGGGATGCGGCGGGCTTCACCGCATCCCGACGGGCAGTGGTCAGGCCGGGCCTTGCGGCCCGCAACGCGGCCTCAGGCGATGAACCAGTCGGCCAGGTCGTAGAAGTTGCTGTCCCAGCCGCTGATGTTGACCTTGAGGCGGCTGCTGACGCCCGAGACGCCCGGGCGGTAGACGATCGGGATCACCACCTGGTTGTTCACCACGAGGTCGTTGCACTTGATCAGCAGGGCAACGCGCTTCACCGGGTCCAGCTCCGCCTCGGCGGCGGCGTGGGTGTCGTCGAACTCCTTGCTGATCCAGCGGTTCACGTTGCGGCCCTGCCACTTGTTCTCGCGCGTGGCGACCTCGTGCGACAGGAACATCTGCAGCCACACGCCGGGGTCCGGGCGGCCCGGGCCGGTATTGTACATCTGCAGGTCGGTGTAGAACTTCGGGAAGGTGTCCGGGTTGGCGAAGTCGGACGAGAAGTACACCGAGGCGACCACCGACTTGATCTCGATGTCGATGCCGGCACGGCCGCAGGCCTGCTTGACGATGGCCTGGGTCTGCTGGCGCGGCTGGTTGATCGAGGTCTGGTAGACGTACTTCAGCTTCACGTTGCCCTTGGCGCGGATGCCGTCGGCCCCGCGGGCCCAGCCGGCGCGATCGAGCAGGGCGTTGGCCTTGTCGACGTTGAACTCGTAGCTGGTGTTGGGCGAGCGGAAGCGCGGCGGGTTGTTCACCCAGTTCGAGGTGGCGATGCCGGTGCGGCCGTAGATGTGGTCCTGGATCGACTTGCGGTCGACCAGCAGGGCCAGCGCCTGGCGCACCGCGGGGTCGGTGAGCGAGGGGTGCTTGGTCTTCATGGACGAGCGCTCGCCGTCCACCTCGGTCCAGGGGTCGGTGTTGTTCAGCGCGAGATGCTCGCAGCCCGCACCCTCGCTGATCTGCACGCGGCCCTTGCCGCCGCGCTCCAGGCGCTGCAGCACGTCGTCCTGCACCTGCAGGTTCCAGGCGAAATCGTATTCGCCGGTCTGCAGCACGGCGCGCGCGGCCGAGACGGCGTCACCGCCGCCCTTCATCTCGATGCTGTCGAAATACGGCCGGTTCGGCACGTGATAGTCCATGTTGATGTCGGCCAGCACGGTGTCGCCGGGCCGGAAGTCGCGGATCTTGTAGGGGCCGGTGCCGACGGGGCGCAGGTTGGTCGGCGCCTCGCGCGACTTCGTTCCCATGAAGTCCTGGAACATGTGCTTGGGGATGATCTGGCCGGTGGCGCCCACGAAGGCGTCGGCCCAGAAGGGGTTCGGCTTATCGAAGATCACCTTGACCGAGTAGTCGTTGATCTTCTCGCACTTGATGTCCTTGTACGAGCCGGCGGTCACGGCGGCGGTGGCCGGGTCCGAGGCGTACTGCCAGTTGAACACCACGTCGTCGGCGGTGAAGGGGCGGCCGTCGTGCCACTTCACGCCCTGCTTCAGCTTCCAGGTGACCGAGAGGCCGTCGGCGGCCACGCCGCCGTTCTCGCGGGTCGGGATCTCGGCGGCCAGGATGGGCTTGAGGTTGCCATCGGCATCCCAGGCGGCCAGCGGCTCATAGAAGATGCGCGAGGCGTCCTGGTTGGTGGTGCCGACCGCGAAGTGCGGGTTCGGCAGGGTGGGGGCCTGCCACCACAGCACCTTCACCGCACCGCCGCCGCCGCGCTTGGTGGCGCGCGAGGTGGTTGGGATGGTGGAGGCGACCTGCGCCACACCGGCATGGGAGAGCAGCATCGTGGCGGTCGGCGCGGCGATGCCCACGGCGGCCAGGCGGCGGATGAACGCGCGGCGCGCCATGCGGCCGGCGCGGACGTCCTCGATCATCGTGCGAAGGTCTTGCTCTTTCATGTGAGCCCCCAAAAAACCCGTTGTTCGGCTGGTCCCATGACACGCGGTTCCCGCGTATCTCCCAGAATGGTGCCAGCCATGCGTGGGGCGCATATTGCGCCGGAACGGTAGCCCGTCAACCGCAACGCACGCAACGAATCCACTTCATGCGGCAGTTTTTTTCCGCAAGCCGGCCGATCAGCCGCGCGCGCAGGGCACGCAAAGGTTCACAAGAGCTTAACAGTCAGCGGGTTGCGGCGCGGCGCTGGACTCAGGCCGGGACCGGATGGAAAACCGGCAGGACAGGGCCTTCGCCCTCCTGCTCGAAGCCGATCGCCACCTCCAGGCCCAGGCGCAGGGCCTCGGCGGGCAGGCCGCGCAGCTGGCCCTGGGCGCGCACCCCCTCGGCGAGGTCCACGGTGAGCAGGATGTAGGGCGACTGCGCCTTGAAGCCCATGTGGAACGGGTGGTGGCAGACCGTCCAGGAATGGACCGTGCCGCGGCCGCCGGCGGGCACCCACTCATGCGCCATGGACCAGCAGCCGTCGCACACCGGGCGGGGGTAGTGGCGCAGCTTGCCGCACTCCTTGCAGCGCTGGAGGAGGTACTGGCCGCGGGCCAGCCCGTCCCAGAAGGGCTGGGTGTCCGGCGTGGGGTGCGGGACGGGCTTGGCGAAGGTCTCGGACATGCTCACGCCCCCCTGTTTCAAGCGCGGCGCATGATGGCGATGGAGCCGTCGCCCATGTCGCCGTAGCCGGTGACGAGGCCGAGCGTGGCGCCCTCCACCTGGGCCGCCCCGGCCTGGCCGCGCAGCTGGCGGACCAGCTCCACGATGTGGTTCATGCCGGCGAGATGCGCCTGGGAGAGCAGGCCGCCATGGGTGTTCACCGGCAGGCGCCCGCCGATGCCGAGCGCCCCGCCCTCGACGAAGGCGCCGCCCTCGCCGGGCTTGCAGAAGCCCAGCTCCTCCAGCTGGCGCAGCACCACGTAGGTGAAGCAGTCGTAGATCTCCGCCACCTGGATGTCGGAGGGTTTCACCCCGGCCATGGCGAAGGCGCGCGGGGCGGCCTTGGCCAGGCCGATGCGCAGGATGTCCGGGCGCTGGGTGATGACGCTGGGGCTGTCCGGATGGCCCTCGGCGGCGCCCATCACCAGCACGCGGGGCTGGCGCAGGTCGCGCGCGGCCTCGGCGCTGCTCACCACCACGGCCGCGCCGCCGTCGCTTTCCAGCGAGCAGTCGAACAGGCGGAAGGGGTCGGCGATCATGCGGCTGTTCTGGTGGTCCTCGATGGTGAGCGGCTTGGTCATGGCCGCGTTGCCGTTGAGGATGGCGTGCCGGCGGGTGGTGACGGCGATCTCGGCCAGCTGGCGGCTGGTGGTCCCGTAGAGCTCCATGTGGCGGCGGGCCATGGGGGCGTAGATCTGGGCGGGGGCCACATTGCCCAGCGGCAGCTCGAACTCGCCGATGGTGCGGAACTGCGGCATCTCGTGCACGCGCGCGCCGATGCGGGTGCCGGAATAGCCGGTGCGGCCGATCGGCAGCAGCACGTGGCGGCAGATGCCGGTGGCCACCGCGGCGGCGGCGGCCTGGATGGCGGCCACGCAGCTGGCGCCACCCATCGGCGTGGTGGCGGAAAAGCGCAGATCCGGGATGCCGAAATTGGTGATGAAGTCCTCGGCCACCGCGGCGCCGGTGGCCATCGGGATGATGCCGTCGATGTCGCGCGGCGAAAGGCCGGCATCGGCGATGGCGGCAAGCGAGGCCTGGAGCTGGAGCGACAGCGCGCTGCCCTGCTGCAGGCCGCGGCCATGGGCGGTCTCGCCGATGCCGGTGATGGCGGCGCGCTCGAAGAGGGACATCGGGTCGCTCCTTCAGGGAAGGAAGGAAGAAAGCGAAGCGGTCACAGAGACCACAGAGGGGGCACGGAGAGCACAGAGAAGGAAGATCGGGTTCGATTTTCTTCTCTGTGGTCCTCTGTGGTCCTCCGTGTCCTCTGTGACCCCTTTGCTTCCTACCCTCGGTAGTACCCGCGCCCGCGCAGGAAGTCCTCGGTCTCCTTCGCCGCCGCATCCAGCGCCGCCTTCACGGCCATTTCGCCGGTCACGGCCTGGATCACGCGGCGGGTGATGAATTCGCCCACGGCGTAGAACTCGGGGATCTGCGGGAAGGGCAGGTTGGTCTCCATCGCCTTGGAGGCGGCGGGGTAGAAGCGGTGGCGCTGCTGCAGCTCCGGGTCGTTCAGGATGCTGGCGCGCGGCGGCACCGACAGCGCGGCGCCCTCGCGGGAATTGGCCTGGTTGGTGGCGCTGGCGATGATGCGGAACAGCATCTCCGGGTCGTGCTTGGTGAAGGCCGAGATGCCGTAGCCGTCGCCGGAGAGGCGGGCGCGGCCGCCAGGGGCGGCGACCCAGTCGATCTTGCCGACCACGCGGGACTGGCGGGCATCGTCCATGCTGGCCGCGCGCGTGGCCCATTGCAGGCCCATGGTGGCGGCATCCTGCTGGAAGGCGATGGAGCACTCGTCGTTGGCCGCGGCGGTGTAGGCGCGCTGGGCGTATTTCACCGTCTCCTTCAGCGCCTCGATGGCGGTAACGCCGCGGGCGTTGTTGAAGACCGGGCGCCAATCCTTGTCGAACCAGCCATCGCCGAGCGCGTTGAGGTACCAGTGCGCCTCGTTCAGCCCGGCATCGACCGGCTTGAGGCAGGAGACGGTGCCGGCGCGCAGCGGGGAATGGAAGCGGCGGGCGAGCGCCTGGAATTCCGGGATGGTCGTGGGCGGCTTCACCCCGGCCTGCTCGAACAGGTCCTTGCGGTAGAACAGGAACATCACGTTCAGGTTCGCCGGGATGATGTAGAGCTTGCCCTGGTAGCTGAACTTGTCCAGCACGTGCTGGGGGTAGTCCTCCAGCTTGAACTCGGCCTTGAACCTGGCCCACAGGTCATCCAACGGGCGCAGCCAGCCGTTCTTGGCGAAGGTGGAGACGGTGGCGTCCGACGCATAGGCGATGTCCACCGTGTCGGCCTTGGCCGACAGCGCGATGGTGAGCAGCTCCAGCGCCTTGTCGAAGGGCATCAGCTGGGTGTTCACCTCCTGGCCCGGGATGGCGGTTTTCATCTTGGCCGCCCAGTGCTCCAGCGCCGGGTAGCGGTGGCTGATCATCTGCACCGGGCGGTTCTGGGCAATCGCAGCCCCCCCGCCGGCCGCCGCCGCGGTGCCGGCGAGCGCCGCACCCTGCATCATCCGCCGCCGGCCGATTTCGCTGCGAAGCATGGCCCGTTCCCCCTCGTTGCGCGCCGACTGCCGCGGCGCTGCGTGTTGGGGAGAGTTTAGGGGCCGGCGGGGGTGGCGCGTCAATCGTCCGGGATGGGATTGGGCAGGGGCGCGCCGGCGAAATGGGCCAGGAGGTTGGCGATCACCATGTCGGCGCACTCCTCCCAGGTCTCGATGGTGCCGCCGCCGCGATGCGGCATCAGCACGGCGTTGTCGAGCGCCATCAGCGCTTCCGGCACCTGGGGCTCGTGCTCGAACACGTCCAGCCCGGCGGCGGCGATGGTGCGGTTCTGCAGCGCGGCGACCAGCGCGGCCTCGTCGATCACGGTGCCGCGGGCGATGTTCACCACAATGCCGCGCGGGCCGAGGGCGGCGAGCACCTCGGCGTTGACCAGGTGGCGCGTGGCCTCCCCGCCCGGGCAGGCGACCATCAGCAGCTCGCAGTCGCGCGCCAGGGCGAGGGCGGAGTCGCGGAAGGCATAGGCCACGCCGGGCACGGGGCGGCGGTTGTGGTAGAGTACCGGCATGCCGAACGCCTCCGCCCGGCGGGCGATCTCGCGGCCGATGCGGCCCATGCCCAGGATGCCCATCGGGCGCGAATGGATGCGCGGCATCAGCGGGAAGGCGCCCTGCAGCCATCTGCCCTCGCGCACATAGCGGTCCCCGGCGGCGATGCCGCGGGCGGCGGCCAGCAGCAGGGCGAAGGCCATGTCGGCCACGCAGCCATCGGTGGGGCCGGGCGTGTTGGTGATGGCGATGCCGCGCGCACGGGCGGCCGCGCGGTCGATCTTGTCGTAGCCCACGCCATAGACGGCGATGTGGCGCAGCCTGGGCAGGGCCGCGATCATCGCCGCGGTCACCGGCGCCTTGGCGATCAGCGCCGTGGCATCCCGGCCCGGGAAGCCCGGGTCGTCCTGCCAGGGGTGCAGGGCGAAGTGCTCCCGGTAGCGCGCGGAGCACAGCGGCACCTCCGCGCCCACGTGGACGACCTGCGGCATTTGCGTGGCGTTCATGACCATCCCGTATTTTGCCTCTTTCATGGCGACAGGCTATCAGCATCCGGCTTCATGCTGCACCGCAATAAGGACGAGACATGCGCATCGGCGTTCCCAAGGAGATCAAGACCCACGAGTACCGCGTCGGCCTCACGCCGATCGCGGTGCGCGAGTTCGTGGTGCGCGGGCACCAGGTGAGCGTGCAGCAGGGTGCGGCCAGCGCCATCGGCTTCACGGATGATGCCTACCGCGCCGCCGGCGCCACCATCGCCGCCGATGCGGCCGAGGTGTTCGCCAATTCCGACATGATCGTGAAGGTGAAGGAGCCGCTGGCGCCCGAGATCGCGATGCTGCGCGAGGGCCAGGTGCTGTTCACGTACCTGCACCTCGCCGCCGACAAGGAGCAGACCGAGGGCCTCATCAAGTGCGGCGCCACCTGCATCGCCTATGAAACCGTGACCGACGCGCGCGGCGCCCTGCCGCTGCTGGCGCCGATGAGCGAGGTGGCCGGGCGCATGAGCGTGCATGTGGGCGCGCATTGCCTGGAGCGTGAGCAGGGCGGCGCCGGCGTGCTGCTGGGCGGCGTGCCGGGCGTGCCGGCCGGGCAGGTGGTGATCATCGGCGGCGGCGTCTCCGGCACCCATGCGGCGATGATGGCCGTGGGGCTGGGCGCGCACGTGACCATCTTCGACCGCTCCCTGCCGCGCCTGAAGGAGCTGGACGTGCAGTTCGGCAGCAAGGTGCAGACCCTCTATTCCACCACCGCCGCCATCGAGGCCGCCGTGGCCGACGCCGACCTCGTGATCGGCGCCGTGCTGGTGCCGGGCGCCGCCGCCCCGAAGCTCGTCTCGCGCGACATGGTCAAGAAGATGCGCCCGGGTTCGGTGATGGTGGACATCGCCATCGACCAGGGCGGCTGCTTCGAGACCAGCCGGCCGACCAGCCATGCCGCGCCGACCTTCGTGGAGGAGGGCGTGGTGCACTACTGCGTCACCAACATGCCGGGCGCGGTGGCGCGCACCTCCACCATGGCGCTGGGCAACGCCACCCTGCCCTTCGCGCTGGCGCTCGCCGACAAGGGCTGGCGCCAGGCGCTGATCGACGACAAGCACCTGCTGAACGGCCTCAACGTGCATGCCGGCCACGTCACCTTCGAGGCCGTCGCGCGCGACCTGAACCTGCCCTTCACCCCGGCCGCCTCCGTCCTGGGCCGCTGATCCACGAAGCGTTAGCCTGGGTGCCGCAGGATGCACCCAGGCAGAAGCATGAGGATGCCATGACCGAACAGACCATCTGGGTGCTCTGGGGCGGCGTTTTCACCCACACCGACTTCCAGACGCTGGAGCCCGGGACCGAGGAACTGCACGGCCCGTTCCACACCGAGGCCGAGGCCACCCGCGCCTGGCAGGAGCTGATGCGCCGCAAGATCGACATCGCGACGCACCGCCTGTTCGTGATGCGCGCCGTGCCCGGCGAGCGGCAGGGTGCCAGCCTGGCCGCCTGATCAGCCCAGCCGCCTGATCAACTCGGCCCAGCGGTCCAGCTCCGGCAGGATCGCGTCGGCCTTGGCACTGTCCAGGCTCACCACCACGCGCACCACGCCCAGCGCGCGGTCGCGTTCCAGCATCGCCATGTCCTCCTTCGCGCCCCAGATCGTCACGGGCAGGCTGGCCGGGTCGCGGCCGGCTTCGGCCAGCATGGCGTTGTACTGCGGGATCAGGTCGGCCACGTCGGCATAGGCCGGGCGGACGCGGTGCGGCATCCAGCCATCGCCGTAGCGGATCGCCCGGCGCGGGCCGTAGGGGAAGGCACCGCCCACCAGGATCGGCGGGTGCGGCGCCTGCACCGGCTTCGGCCAGGCCATGATCGGGTCGAAATTCACCATCTCGCCGTGATACTCGGCCTTGGACTTGGTCCAGATCACCTTCATCGCCTCGATCCGCTCGCGCGCCAGCTTGTGCCGCGTCTTGAAGGCGGTGCCGTGGTTGGCCATCTCGCCCTCGTTCCAGCCATTGCCGACGCCGAACAGGAAGCGGCCCTGGCTGATCCGGTCGATCGAGGCCACCTGCTTGGCGGTCTGGATCGGGTCGCGCTGCGGCACCAGGCACACGCCGGTGCCGACCAGCAGCTTCGTGGTCGCCACGGCGGCGGCGGTGAGGGACACGAACGGGTCCATCGCGTCGTAGTATTTCTTCGGGATCGCCCCGCCCGTGGGGAAGGACGAGGCACCCTGCACCGGGATATGCGAATGCTCCGGCGCCCAGAGGGAGTCGAAGCCGCGCTCCTCCAGGGCACGGGCCAGCTCGCCCGGGGTCATGGAATAGTCGGTGAAGAACATCGCGGCGCCGATTTTCATAACGAATACCTCTAATTGATCTTTATCTGACCTTCTATTTTCTTACGAATTAAATCCAAATCAATAACTGATGGGTCATATACAAGCCCCCAAGTTTCCTTAATCGCATAAACGATTGCAAGAAAACATAAAATCCAAATAATTGCCTCACCTGAAGCACCTTTAAATTTGAGCCCGAAGAATTCTACATTCATTTCTCCAGATATGGCTCGCGTTACGAGGACAACCACAAGAGAGGCACATGCGGCAGCTGGAAGACCGAATATAGTTACAAAATGACGAAAACCCAAATGAGGGGTTATGACTCCCCCTTTATTATAAAAATACGCTCCAGATGCAATTATTGCGATCATCGTCAATAAAAAAACCCTCCAACAATCAGATTTCTCCAAATATTCTTCATTCGATCTGATTCTGGCATTATTGCCCTCGGTTTATATTCTTGTTCACTGCCTGTTTTTGTAACCACACTCACATACCAGCTTTCCGATCCGGATAACTCCGCCCCATCCCCTCGCGCACATCCATCTGGATGCCGTATTGCGGGAACGGATAGCGCAGCCCGTTCTTCGCCAGCGCCTCCATCCCGGCGATCGCCTTCGCGATATAGGCCGGCGGCAGCGCCATCAGCATCTCGTCATCCAGCACCCCGCCATAGCGGCGCTCGGCGAAGCAGGGGATGGAAAGCGACGGCGTGCGGGTGGAAAGCGCCCGCCCCCAGCTGTCCGCGCAGGAGCTTTCGCCCACCACGCCCCATTCGAAGTTCTTGTAGCCGGCCCATTGCAGGCCGTTGATGAAATACATCATCGCGCCCGGCGTGGCGTAGAACAGCGCGATGTCCGGCGGGTTGAGCCGCCCGCCCCCCAGCGGCGAGACGGCCAGCGCCTGGTACTTGCCGTCGGGCACGCAGGCCATGCTCGCCTGGTGGGCGGCGCTGTCCTCCGGCGTGGAATACCACACCCCCACCATGGACTTGCCGGACTTCCAGGTCTCGTCCTTGGCCATGCCGAGCCCCACCACGGCCCGGCACTGCGCGCCCACCAGGTTCTCGGCGGTGATGCCCACCGTCCAGCCGAGCCGCGCCGCCTGCGCCACCACCTGGTCCAGCGTGTGCACCTTGTCCGGCCGGCGGATGCGCGGGATCGCCTCCATCTCGGCGGCGTCCTCGAACAGCTTCATGCCGAAGGGCGCGTTGCGCAGCCGCAGCAGGCGCATCAGGTCGTCGGAGAGGCGGGCGAGGTCGAGGCTCGCGGCGCTGAGGTCGTCGGGCATGGCGTTTCACTCCGGTTCGTTGGACCGAGCCTAGAGCAACCGTCGCTCAGGTGGAATCACCCGGGCGACGGAAGTTGCTCGCCGGACATCCGCACCGGTTGCGGCCCTTCGCCAACGCGGCGAGGCTGGGGGGCACCTGAGGGGGATCCGCCATGCACACCACCCGCCGCGCCCTGGCCGCACTGGCCGCCGCCCTGCTCGCCTGGCCGCTGCACGCCGCCGAGCTGCCGCGGGCCACGGCCGAGGAGGTGGGCATGGCGCGGCTGGAGCGCATCGACGCGTTCTTCCAGGCCGAGGTGGCGGCGAAGCGCCTGCCCGGCGCGGTGGTGATGATCGCCCGCGACGGCCGCGTGGTGCACCACGAAGCCTACGGCCTGCGCGATGCCGCCACCGGCGCGCCGATGGGCAAGGACAGCATCTTCCGCATCTACTCCATGACCAAGCCGGTCACCGCGGTGGCGGTGCTGATGCTGATGGAGGAAGGCCGGCTGCGCCTCTCCGACCCGCTGTCGCGCCACCTGCCCGCCTTCGCCAAGCCGCGCGTGCTGGTGGACGGCGCCGAGGTCCCGGCTTCGCGCGAGCCCACCATCCTGGACCTCCTGCGCCACACCTCCGGCATGACCTACGGCGTCTTCGGCAACACGCCGGTGGACCAGTTGATGCGGGCCGCCGGCCTCAACGACAGCGCCATGAAGCACCGCCTCACCGACATGCAGGTGGCCGAGGCGATGGCCAAGCTGCCCCTGCTCCACCACCCCGGCACCCAGTGGCAGTACGGCCGCTCCACCGACATCCTGCTGGCGGTGGTGGAGGCGGTGAGCGGCCTGCGCGGCGACGCCTTCTTCCAGCAGCGCATCTTCGCCCCGCTCGGCATGCTCGACACCCACTTCAACCTGCCGCCCGAGAAGCTCAACCGCATGGCCGAGGCCGCCGCGGACCCTGCCACCGGGCAGACCGTGCGGCTCACCGACGTGCAGCAGCCCCGCCTGTTCCTGGGCGGCGGCGAGGGGCTGCTCTCCACCGCCACGGACTACATGCGCTTCGCCCAGATGCTGGCCCAGGGCGGCAGCCTCGATGGCGTGCGCATCCTCTCCCGCAAGGCCGTCTCGCTGCTGGCCGCCGACCACATGGGGCCGGAGATCGCCCGCGGCCCCGGCTACCTCCCCGGCCCCGGCCACGGCTTCGGCCTCACCGTCTCGGTGCGCACGCATGAGGGCCAGGTGGCCACGCCGGGCAGCGTGGGCGAGTTCGCCTGGGGCGGCTATGCCGGCACCCAGTTCTGGATCGACCCGCAGGAACGGCTGGTGCCGGTGATGATGATCCAGGCCCCGCTGCAGTCCCGCCAGGTCCGCGCCGCCTTCCGCGCGCTGGTGTATCAGGCGATCGAGGACTGAGCTTGCCATGCGCGGCAGCCGCCCCGACACTCCGGCCAACCATACGGGAGGACCGCCATGATCCATGAACTGCGCACCTACACCTTCTTCCCCGGCAAGCTGCCGGCCTACCTCAAGGTCGCCGCCGAGATCGGCCGGCCGGTGCGGGGCAACGACTACGGCGTGAACCACGGCTACTGGACCACCGAGTTCGGCCCGCTGAACCAGGTGTGGCACCTCTGGAGCTACGAGAGCATGGCCGAGCGCGACCGGCTGCGCGCCGCCCTGTCGCAGAACGAGCGCTGGACCAAGGAATACGTGCCCGCCATCCGCCCGCTGATGGAACGCCAGGACATCCGCTTCCTCAAGCCGCTGAAGCCGCTCGGCGCGCCGGCCAAGGAGGGCGGGATCTACGAGCTGCGCATCTATCGCCAGCGCGTCGGCCTCACCACGCCGATGGGCAAGGGCTACGCCGACATCATGCCGGTGCGGGAGAAGTATTCGCGCAACATCGGCCTCTGGACCGGCGAATCCCCGCAGCCGAACGAATTGCTGCACATGTGGAACTACGAGAGCTTCGAGGCGCGCCAGGCCCAGCGCGCGGCGCTGTTCCGCGACCCCGAGTGGCTGGCCTACCTCAAGACCATCGACGGCTGGAACGCCGAGATGACCTCGCTGCTGCTGCTGCCGACCAGCTATTCCACGATGAAGTAGCCGCCCGCCCTGCGGCCGGGGGGGCGCCCCCTCGGCCGCAAGGTAACTGAATTGTCATCGCGATCACGCGTTTCGCGCCACATTGTGACCTTTCTTATTCGGGACAGTCTCCCCATCCTAACGGTGCATCCACTTTCGTGGGGTGGGCCGCCGGGCCAATGGCGAGGAGACTGAGGCGATGTGCCCCGACCAGACCTGCCGCATGGACTTCGAGACGCTGCTGGCCGACCCGCTGACGCGCGCGGTGATGGACAGCGACGGCGTGAGCGAACGGGACCTGATCGCGGTACTGGAACTGGCGCGCGACGCCCGCATGGCGCACGCCGACTGAGCCGCCGCACGCCGATTGCAACGCGTCTGATTGCATCCACGGGGCCGGCGCCGCATATGAACCGGCCATGTCGCTCCGCATCGAAACCTTCGCCCATGGCCGCGCCGCGCCGCTGATCCCGGCGCTCTCCCGCCTGCGCATGGCGGTGTTCCGCGACTGGCCCTACCTCTACCAGGGCACCGCGGCGGAGGAGGAGGAATACCTCGCCCCCTTCATCCAGGGCCCCAGCGCCGCGCTGGTGGTGGCCTTCGACGGCGCGGAGCCGGTGGGCTGCGCCACCTGTATGGCCCTGCCGGAGGCGTTGGACGAGGTGATCGCGCCGTTCCTGGCCATGGGGCTCGACCCGTCCGCGTATTTCTACTTCGGCGAGTCCGTGCTGCTGCCGCAATACCGCGGCCGCGGCGCCGGCGTGGCCTTCTTCACCGCGCGCGAGGCCCATGCCCTGGCGGCCTCGTCCTGCAGCTACGCCACGTTCTGCGCCGTGCGCCGGCCGGAGGACCATCCGCTGAAGCCCCCCGGCGCCGGCACGCTGCACGCATTCTGGCGCCATCGCGGCTACGCGCCGGTGCCGGGCCTCGCCTGCACCATGGCCTGGACGCAGGTGGGCAGCGAGGTCGAGGTGGCGAACACGCTCGATTTCTGGCGCCGGAAGATCCGCTGATGGCGCCCGTGAAGGTCGGCGCCCTGGCCTGGCGCGTCGGGCGCGGCGGGCTGGATCGCTGGGGCAAGCGGCTGGACCGCGAGGTGGCCCAGGCCGCCTGGGCCGGCGCAAGGCTGCTGGTGATGCCGGAATATGCCTGCCTGGAACTGGCCCTCGGCGAGGCGCCCGATCTCGCCGGCGAGCTCTCGCGCGGCATTGCCGCCGGCGAGCAAGCCCTGGCCGCCATGCGCACCGTCGCCAGGCGCCACAAGGTCTGGCTCGCCCCCGGCACCCTGCCCTTCGCGCTGGACGGCCGCGTGGTCAACCGCGCCCCGCTGGTCGCCCCCGATGGCAGCCTCGCCTTCCAGGACAAGCACGTGATGACGCGCTTCGAGGCGGAGGAATGGCTCGTCGCCCCCGGCGCGCCGCCATCGGTGTTCGAAACCGAGTTCGGCCGCATCGGCATCGCCATCTGCTTCGATGCCGAATTCCCGCCCCTCGTCCGCACCCAGGTGGAAGCCGGCGCCTGGCTCATCCTCGCCCCCACCTGCACCGACACCGCCCACGGCTTCAGCCGCGTGCGCATCGCCGCCCGCGCGCGCGCCATGGAGAACCAGTGCTTCGTCGCCGTCGCCCCCACCGTGGGCGAGGCGCCCTGGTGCGGCGCGCTCGACACCAACGTCGGCCAGGCCGGCATCTACGGCCCCGTCGACCGCGGCTTCACGGCCAGCGGCATCATCGCCGAGGGCGAGATGAACGAGGGCGGCTGGGTCTTCGCCGAACTCAACCCCGCAAGCCTCGACGCGGTCCGGCAGGAGGGCGCCGTGCGCAACCACCTCAGCTGGCCCGCCGCCCCGCCCCCTGCCCTGCCGGCGCGCTTCGCGTGACGCTGGTCTACCTCATCGCCGGCGAGGAAAGCGGCGATGTGCTCGGCGCCCGGCTGATGGCCGCCCTGAAATCCGCCCGCCCCGGCATCACCTTCGCCGGCATCGGCGGCCCGCGCATGCAGGCCGAGGGGCTCGCCCCCCTCTTCCCGCAGAAGGAGCTGGCGGTGATGGGCCTGCTGGAGGTGCTGCCGCGCATC
This sequence comes from Rhodospirillales bacterium, assembly GCA_947458025.1. Classification (GTDB taxonomy): domain Bacteria; phylum Pseudomonadota; class Alphaproteobacteria; order Acetobacterales; family Acetobacteraceae; genus CAMDGX01. The sequence goes on from CANHCJ010000027.1 coordinate 18,326, forward strand.
CTCCAGCTGCGCGCCCGCCTGCGGCAGACCATCGCCGACATCCTCGCCCGCCGCCCCGCCGTGCTCGTCACCATCGACAGCCCCGGCTTTACCCTGCGCGTCCTGCGCGCCCTTTCCGGCCACGGCATCCCGCGCGCCCACTACGTCGCCCCCCAGGCCTGGGCCTGGCGCGAGGGCCGCGTGAAGCACTTCCCTGGCCTGTGGGAGGAGCTGCTCTGCCTCCTGCCCTTCGAGCCCGCGTTCTTCGCCAGACACGGCCTCGCCGCCCGCTTCGTCGGCCACCCGGTGCTGGAAGCCGGGCTGGACCAGGGCAACGCCGCCCGCTTCCGCGCCGCGCACGCCCTCGCGCCGGAGCAGCGCGTGGTGATCGTCATGCCCGGCAGCCGCCGCAGCGAGGTCGGCCGCCTGCTGCCGATCTTCGGCGAAACCCTGCAGCGCCTCTCCGCCCGCATCCCCGGCCTGGTGCCGGTGGTGCCGGTGGCCCATTCCGTGGCCGAGACCGTGCGCGCCGCCACCGCCGCCTGGCCCACACGGCCCATCCTCGTCTCCGACACCGCCGAAAAGCACGACGCCTTCGCCGCCGCCGCGCAGGAACCAATGGGCGCCGCCCTGGTGAAATCCGGCACCTCCACCCTGGAACTCGCCCTGGCCGGCGTGCCGATGGTGGTCGCCTACCGCATGAACCCGATCTCCGGCGCCATCGCCAAGCGCCTCGTGAAAATCCCCTTCGCCGGCCTGGTGAACCTGCTCGCCGGCCGCGAGGTGGCCCCGGAACTGCTGCAGGACAACTGCACCCCACCCCGCCTGGAAGCCGCCCTCGGCCGCCTCCTCACCGACCCGATGGAAGCCGCCGCCCAGCGCATGGCCTTCCGCGACATCGCCGCCGGCCTGGCCCCCGCGGGCATAGCCCCCTCCGAAGCCGCGGCCGCCGAAGTGCTGGCGCTGGCGGATCGCGCGCCGGAGAAGTCATAGGAAGGAAGCGGTTCTTTTTTGAAAAAAAGAACCAAAAAACTTTTATCCGTTTGCGGTGCCGTCATTGCGAGCGCAGCGAAGCAATCCATTTCTCAACCGCACCACGCCCGATCCCCTCCCCCCCGCCCAAACGGATAAAGTCTTTTTTGCTTCTTTTTTCTTCAG
>CANHCJ010000028.1 GCA_947458025.1 Rhodospirillales bacterium
ATCAGCGGGCCGGCGCCGACGGCATCGAGCAGGCGCAGCTCCACCTCGCCGCCCACGCCCCAGGCCACGGCGGGCCCGGCGGGGAGCGCGGCCAGGGCGGCGGCCTCGTGCCCCACCGGTACGCTGACCGTATCGGTGCGCTGCACCGTAGCGCCCTGGTAGAGCGCGCCGCGGATCGCGCCGACCGGGTCGGTCCAGGCCACGTAGAAGCGGCCATCGGACAGCGCGACGACGGTGGGCTCGGCGAGCGGGGGGCCGGAGGCGGTGCTGGCCACCGTGATCTCGCCCGAGACGGCGAAACCGAGCGGGGTGTGGATCTGCGCCAGCACCGCGCTGCCCGGCCCGCCGGAGCGCAGCCAGACCACCACGAAGCCGCCATCGCTCAGCGTGGCGATGCGGGCGCGGTCGTGCGCATCCAGAACGGTGGTGTTGACGCGGCTCTCCAGGCCCCAGCTGCGCGTTGCCATCCTGTCCTCCGTTGCGGCCGCCCTGGCGGCACCCCTGTGCCGCCATTGCACCATTTGTAACGAAGGCGATGCAAGACCGGTGCGGCTACAGCTTGAAGTCGCTCAGCAGCAGGTTCGTCACCCCGTTCACCCGGATCTCGAAGGCCACGGTGCTGCCCGTGAGCGCGGCCTGGAGGAAGCTGTCGCCGCCGGTGGTGAAGAAGCGCAGCTCGCCGCCCGCGCCGGTGAAGCCGAGCGTGCCGCGGAAGGCGAAGGCCTGGTCGCCCGCCAGCGCCGGGTTGGCGTCGATCGCGGAGAGGTCGATGCGGTCGAGCTCGGCCTGGGCGAAGGCGCTGATCACGTCGCGCAGGGCGCCCACGCCGCTGTCGGTGGGCAGCAGGAAGGTGAACTGGTCGTCCGAGCCGGCCTTGCCCACCAGCAGGTCGGTGCCGGCGCCGCCGATCAGGATGTCGCCGCCGCCGCCGCCGGTGAGGGTGTCGTTGCCGGCGCCGCCGGTGATGGTCTGCGCCAGCGCGTTGCCGGTGAGGACGAGGCCGGTGGTGCCGGCATCGGCCTTGATGATCTCCACGGAGCTGCCGGCCGAGAGGGTGAAGTTGGCGCGGGCCAGCACCGTGTCGGTGCCGCCCAGCGCCGCCTCCACCACCGCGTCCCCGGCGCCGACCACGTAGGTGTCGTCGCCGAGCAGGCCGGTGAGCACGTTGCCGCTGGTGTTCTGCGCGCCGTCGATGCGGTTGTTGTCGTTGTCGCCCTTGGCCGTGAGCGCCAGCGTGCCGGTGAGGGTGATGTTCTCCACCAGGGCGTAGTTGGCGAGGTCGAGGCTGATCAGCGCGGACTGCACCGTCTGGATGCCGTCGAGCGGCGTGGAGGTCGTGTCGCCGGGGCCGACGATGTAGGTGTCGTTGCCGCCATGGCCGAACAGCACGTTGGGGGCGGAGTTGGTGGCGCCGTTCAGCACGTTGGCGCCGCTGTTGCCGGTGGCCTTGAGCGGCAGGCCGCCGGTGAGGGTGATATTCTCCACGAACTTCATCTCGACGGTGTTGAGCGAGAGGTCGATGGTGGAGGAGGAGATCGTGTCGATGCCGCCGCCATCCAGCTCCACCACCGTGTCGCCCGCGCCGAGGCCGTAGGTGTCGTTGCCGCCGAGGCCGATCAGCACGTTGGGCGCGCTGTTGGCGGCGCCGACCAGCGCGTTGTCGCCGTTGGTGCCCTTGGCGGTGAGCGCGGAGCCGCCGAGCAGCGTGGCGTTCTCCACGTTCGGGAACAGCGCGAGGTCCAGCGAGATGGCCGAGGACTGCACCGTGTCCAGCCCGCCGCCCGGCGCCTCCACGACCGTGTCGCCGGCGCCGACCACGTAGATGTCGTTGCCGCCCAGCCCGGTGAGGATGTTCTTGCCGGAGCTCTGGGCGCCATCGAGCACGTTGGTGCCGGCATTGCCCACGGCGTTCAGCGGCAGCAGGGCGAGCAGGGTCACGTTCTCCACGTTGGGATGGGCGCCGAGGTCGATGCTGACGGAAAAGGAGGTGGCCACGTCGATGCCGCCGCCGGGGGCCTCCACGATCGTGTCGCCGGCGCCGAGCACGTAGGTGTCGTCGCCGCCGAGGCCGGCAAGCACGTTGCCGGCGCTGTTCTGCGCGCCATCCAGCCTGTTGGCGTTGTTGTCGCCGGTGCCCGACAGCGGCAGCGCGCCAGTGAGGGCCAGGTTCTCCACGTTGGGGAAGCTGGCCAGGTTCACGTTGACCAGCGCGGAGGTGGCGACATCGGTGCCGCCGCCGGCCAGCTCCACGATCGTGTCGCCGGGGCCGAGGATGTAGGTGTCGTTGCCCAGGCGGCCCTCCAGCACGTTGGGGGCGGGGTTCAGCGACCCGTCCAGCACGTTGGCGAAGGCGTTGCCCCTGGCCGCGTGCGACAGCGTGCCGGAGAGGCGCACGTTCTCCACGTTGTTGTAGCTGACGAGGTCGATGTTGAAGGCGCCCTGGATCCAGTCGGTGCCGCCGCCATCCGCCTCGGTGATGAAGTCCTCGATGCCGGCGAGGTAGAGGTCGTTGCCGCCCTGGCCGATGAGGAAGTTGGAGGCGGAGTTGGAATCGCCGTCGAGGATGTTCGGGCCGGGGGTGCCGATGGCGTCGATGGCGGAAGCGCCCAGCAGCACCACGTTCTCGACGTTCGGGAACACGGCGAGGTTGATGGAGCGGGCGGCGGTGCGGATGGTGTCGTTGCCTTCGCCAGCCGCCTCGGACAGCCGGTCGCCCGCGGAATCGAGCACGAAGGTGTCGTCACCGCGGCCGCCGAACATGTCGTCGTCGCCGGTGCCGCCATCCAGCAGGTCGTTGCCGGCGCCGCCGGAGAGCAGGTCGGTGCCCTCGCCGCCCTCCAGCGTGTCGTTGCCGGTGCCGCCGAACAGCCGGTCGTCGCCGCGCAGGCCGCGCAGGAGGTCGTCGCCGGCCATGCCGCGGATCTCGTCGGCCACCACGTCGTTGCCGAACAGCCGGTCGTTGCCCGCCCCGCCGGTGACGATGCCCTGGCGCGGGTCGATGATCTGCATGGCGATGTCGGTCTCGCCCGGGGGGGCGCCGTCCTCCGTGCTGCGCCAGGCCACGGCCACGCGGCCGTCGCGCAGGGCGGCGATGGCGGGGGAGCTGCCGCTGTTGCCGGAGGCGCTGACCAGGTATTCGCCGCCGATGCGCGTGCCGCCGGCATCGAAGGCCTGCAGCCAGACGGCGCTGCCGGCGGCGGTGTTGGTGTGCCAGGCCATCGCCATCCCGCCGGTGGGCAGCACCACCAGCTGCGGCGAGGCGGTGTTGCCTTCCATCGTGGCGGTGGCGGTGATGGCGCCGGTGACCGGCACCGGCACGCCGCCCACCACGGAGAAGAAGCGCAGCATGGCCTCGGTGCCGGTGCCCTGCGGGCCGTCCTGCTCCCAGGCCACGACGAAGCTGCCGTTGCCGAGCCAGGCGACCTGGGCGGCAAAGGCGATGCCGCCCACGGGGGCGGCCACCAGCTCCAGCTCCAGGTTGGTCCCGGCGCCCGCGGCATCGCGCAGGCGGACATAGATGTTGCCGCCGGACTCATAGGCGACCGCGATGCGGGCCAGGTTGGGGGAAACGGCCACCGAGGGCCGGACGCCGAGGGCCAGCGTGCCGGGCGTCAGCTCGGTGGTGGGGCCGTTGCCGGCCTGGTCCAGCACGCGGAGCCAGAGGTCGTCGCCCTCCTGCCACGCCACCACGGCGCCGGTGCCCTGGGCGGCGGAGGCGAGGGCGCTGCGGTCGGCCGGGCCGGCGGCGATGGTGCTGCTGCCCACCTCCAGGGAGCCGGCGAAGGTCTTGCCCTCGATGGCGCCGCTGGCCTCCAGCCAGGCGACGTGGAAGCGGCCATCGGCCAGGCCGGCCACGGTGAGGGGGCCGACCGGGGCGCCGGGCGCGCCTTCCACGATGGACATCTCGCCCGAGATCGCGAAGCCGAGCGCGGAGTAGATCTGCGCGCGGACCGCGGTGGCCAGGCCCTGGATCTCCAGCCAGGCCACCACGAAGCCGCCATCGGACAGGGCCGCCACCCGCGCCTGGCCGCGCGCGCCGCCCACGGTGGTGTTGGCCAGCGATTCCATGCCCCAGCTGCGCGTTGCCATGATGGTGTTCCCGTTCCCCAAGGTTTGCCCGTTGCCGCCCGTGTGCCGGGCCGCGTTCATGGCACCATGGTATGCAGGATTCGTTCCAGCCTTGGATATCAACGCGCTGGCGTTTCGAACCGTAACCCCGCGGCGGAACTGTCAGGTTTTCCGACAGCCCGCGCCGCCGTGCCGGCTACAGGTTGAAGTCGCCCGCCACCAGGCTGGGCTTGCCCACCACGCGGATTTCGAAGGCGATGATCGCGCCCTGGATGGTGCCCTGCACGATCACGTCCGCCCCCGAGGGCAGGTAGCGCACCTCGCCGCGCGCGCCGGTGAAGGCGGCGTTGCCGCGGAAGATGAAGGCCTGGTCGCCGGCCAGCAGGGTATTGGCGTCGATCGCCGAAAGGTCGATGCGGTCGCCGTCGGCCGAGGTGAAGCCGATGACCGAATCCCGCCCCACCCCCACCGCGCTGTCGCCGGGCAGCAGGAAGCGGAACGTGTCCAGCCCCGCCCCGCCGGTGAGGCTGTCGGTGCCGCCATTGCCGATCAGGATGTCGCCGCCGCCGCCGCCGGCGAGCGTGTCGCCGCCGCCGCTGCCGACGATGGTCTGCACCAGCGCGTTGCCGGTGAGGGCGAGGCCGGTGGCGATGGTGTTGTTGCGCAGGAACTCCACCGCCGCCCCCGGCGCCAGCGTGTAGCTGACGCTGGTCAGCACCGTGTCGGAGCCGCCGCCCGGCGCCTCCTGCACCACGTCGCCGCTGCCCACGATGTAGGTGTCGTTGCCGCCCAGCCCGGCCAGCGTGTTGGCCGCGGCATTGCCCGCCCCGCTCAGCGTGTTGTTGCCGCTGTTGCCGGTGGCCTTCAGCGCCAGGAGGCCAGTGAGGGTGATGTTCTCCACGTTGGGAAAGGAGGCGAGGTCGAGGTCCACGAAAGCGGTCTGCACCGTGTCGGTGCCCTCGCCGGGCGCCTCGATGGCGGTGTCGCCGGCGCCGAGGATGTAGAGGTCGTTGCCGCCGCGGCCGGTGAGGATGTTGGCCGCGGTGTTGCCCGCGCCCGAAAGCGTGTTGTCGCCTGGATTGCCGGTGGCCTTCAGCGCCGACGCGCCGGAGAGCGTGGCGTTCTCCACATGCGGCAGCAGGGTGAGGTCCACGTGCACCAGGGTGGACTGCACCGTGTCGATGCCGTCGCCGGCCTGTTCCAGCACCACGTCGTTCGGGCCGATCACATAGAGGTCGTTGCCGCCCAGGCCGCGCAGCGTGGCCGCGCCGCCGCCCACCGCGCCATCGAGCAGGTTGGCCGCGGCAGTGCCGGTGCCGGTCTGCGCCACCAGGCCGGCGAGGATGAGGTTCTCCACGCCCGGGTAGCCGGCGAGGTCGAGCGAGAGGAAGGAGGAGCGCACCGTGTCCGTGCCGCCGCCCACCGCCTCCAGCACCGTGTCGCCGAGGCCGACGATGTAGGTGTCGTTGCCGCCCAGGCCGACGAGCAGGTTGGCCGCGAGGTTGCCCGCGCCGTCCAGGACGTTGGCGTTGCCGTCGCCCTTGCCCGACAGCGGCAGCGTGCCGGTGAGCGCCAGGTTCTCGACGTTCGCATGGAAGGCGAGGTCGATGTTGAACAGGGAGGAGGACACCGTGTCGGTGCCGCCGCCGGCCGCCTCCACCACCGTGTCGCCGAAGCCGACGATGTAGGTGTCGTTGCCGGCGAGCCCGGTGAGCACGTTGGGCGCGGTGTTGGTGGCGCCGTTCAGCACGTTGTCGCTGCTGGTGCCGGTGGCGAAGAACGGGGAGAAGCCGATCAGCTCCGCGTTCTCCACGTTGGGATAGCTGGCCAGCGCGATGCTGATGTGGAAGCTGCGCACCGTGTCGTTGCCGCCGACGGCCGTCTCCACCACCGTGTCGCCCGTGCCGACGATGTAGAGGTCGTCGCCCGCCAGGCCGGTGAGGGTGTTGCCGACGGGGTTGAGCGAGCCGTCGAGCACGTTGGCGCCGGAGGTGCCGATGGCTGCCAGCGTGTTGCCGCCGGTGAGGCGCACGTTCTCCACGTTGGCGTAGTTGAGAAGGTTGATGCTGAAGGCGCCGGTCTCGATCGTGTCGTTGCCCTCGCCGAAGCGCTCGGCCACCGTGTCGGTGGCGTCGCGCAGGATTAAGGTGTCGTCGCCGCGGCCGCCATCCATCAGGTCGGCGCCGGTGCCGCCATCCAGGATGTCGTCGCCCGCGCCGCCGAACAGGTCGTCGTCGCCGGCGCCGCCGAACAGGCTGTCGTGCCCGAAGCCGCCCAGCAGCACGTCGTCGCCGCGCAGGCCATACAGCGTGTCGTTGCCGCCCAGGCCGCGGATCTCGTCGCCCACCAGGTCGTTGCCGTACAGCGTGTCGGCGGCGAAGCCGCCGGTGACCACGCCCTGGCGCGGATCGATGATCTGCGCGCGGATGTCGTTGCGCGCGGGGTCGTCGAAGGAGGGCACGGTGTTCTGCCAGGTGACCACCACGCGCCCGTCCGGCAGGGCGGCGATGTCGGGCGAGAGGCCGTTCTCCTCCACGCTCACGCGGTATTCGCCGCCGATGCGGTTGCCGGTGCCGTCGAAGGCCTGCAGCCGCACCGAGATGCCCTCGAAGCCGGAATCGGTCCAGGCGGCGACCACGCCGCCATTGGAGGTGGGGGCGAGGCTGACCTGGCCCTGCGCGCCGGCGCTGGTGCCGTTCACCTGGAAGGCCGGGCCGATCGGCGAGGGCGTGGTGAGGGAGGTGACGGAGATGGCGCTGTAGAAGCGCATCATCACGTCGCCGAACAGGAAGGCGTTGAAGTTGTTGCGCGTCCAGGCCACCGCGAACAGCCCCTGGGAGATCCAGGCGACCGCCGGCTGGCCGGGCGTGGATTCGGCATCCTGGGCGGCCACCAGCAGCGATTCGCCCATGGGGTTGCCCTGGTTGTCGTGCAGCCGCACCCGCACCTCGTTGGTGGCGACGTTCGCCCATGCCACCACCGCGCGCGTGCCGTCCGGCGCGCCGGCCACGGCGAGGTGGGCGGCAGACGCGAAGGGCGCATCGCCGGAGGGGATGGCCGCGTCGCCCGCGCCGGTGGGGTCGAGCACGCGCAGCTGCGGCCCGCCGATCACCGAGGACTGGTACGCCACGGCAAGGTTGGGGCCGAGGGGGCGATGGCCACCTTTTCGTCGAAGCGTCCGGCCTGGGCCTCGCTGACGGTGATGTCGCGCACCAGGGCGCCGGTGGCCGTGAACACCCGGCCGAGCACGTGGCTGCCGGTGACGGCGCCGTTCTCCGCGATGGCCGTGGCGGTCCAGACCACCTGGAACCCGCCATCGGGCAGCACGGCCACGTCGGGGGAGGCGTTGTAGGTGCTGGCGGAGCCGCTGGCCACGGTCAGCTCCAGGCTGATCGGCCGGCCCAGCGCATCGAAGATCCTGGCGCTGATGCCGCTGGGGCCGACGACCGGGGCGTTGCGCCAGACCACCACGAAGCGGCCATCGGCCAGGGCGGCGACGCGCGCCTCCTCCTGGAAGCCGGCGGTGACGACATTGACCTCGGTCTCGTTGTTCCAGCGCCGCGTCGCCATGCCCGTTCCATCCCCTGCGTGGTGCGGCGCACGGCGCGCCGCAGTTTCCCCGGAGGCTAGCAACAAACGTTGCACGCCCGCAGTTCAATCCACGCCGGTGTCGCAGATTTGTGCGGCGCCGGAAGGGCGGCGGGTCGCGCCGCCCCGGGGGCTACAGCATGAAATCCCCCGCCGCCAGCACGCCGAGCCCGACGACGCGGATCTCGAAGGCCGGCGTGGTGCCGGCGATCGTGCCCTGCAGGATCACGTCCGGCCCCGCCACGCTGAAGCGCAGCTGCCCCGGCGCCCCGGTGAAGGCGGCGGTGCCGAGGAAGGCGAAGCCCTGGTCGCCGGCCAGCGCGGCGTTGGCATCGATCGCGGCGAGGTCGATGCGGTCGCCTTCCGCGGCCACGAAGCCGATGACGGAATCGCGCCCCGCCCCCACCGGGCTGTCCCCGGGCAGCAGGAAGCGGAACCGGTCCGCGCCGAGGCCGCCGGTGAGATTGTCGGTGCCGCCATTGCCGATCAGCACGTCCCCGCCGCCGCCGCCGAACAGGGAGTCGTTGCCCGCCGAGCCCGTGATGGTCTGCACGAAGCCGTTGCCGACCAGGCCGAGGCCGGTGGCGCTGGTGGCGTTGCGCAGCTCCTCCACCGCCGCCAATGCCGGCAGGGTGTACGTCACGGTGGTCAGCACGCTGTCGAACCCGCCGCCCGGCAATTCCACCACCACGTCGTTGCTGCCGACGAAGTAGGTATCGTTGCCGCCGAGGCCGATGAGCTGGTTGGCGGCGCTGTTGGTGCTGCCGTTCAGCACGTTGTCCGCGGCACTGCCGGTGGCCTTCAGCGCCAGGCCGCCGGAGAGCGCGACGTTCTCCACATTGGGGAAGGCGGCGAGGTCGATATCCATCACCGAGGTCTGCACCGCATCGATGCCGCCGCCCGGCGCCTCAATCGCCGTGTCGCCCACGCCGAGCTGGTAGGTGTCGCTGCCGCCCAGGCCGGTGAGGATGTTGGCCGCGCTGTTGGTGGCGCCGTTCAGCACGTTGGCGACGTCCGACCCGATGATCGACAGCGGCAGCGCGCCGGTGAGGATGGCGTTCTCCACATTGGCGAAGGCGACCAGGCTGATGTTCACCAGGGCGGATTGCACCACGTCGGTGCCGCCGCCCACCGCTTCCAGCACCGTGTCGCCCGCGCCGACCACATAGAAGTCGCTGCCGGCGAGACCGGTGAGCAGGTTGGCGGCGCTGTTGGCGCTGCCGTCCAGCGTGTTGGCCGCGGCCGTGCCGGTGCCGGAAAGCGGCAGCGCCCCCAGCAGCATCAGGTTCTCCACCCCGCCGTACTTGCCGAGATCGAGCGGGATGGTGGAGGAGCGCACCTGGTCGATGCCGGTGCCCGATTCCACCGTGGTGTTGCCCAGGCCGACCACGTAGATGTCGCTGCCGCCAAACCCCAGCAGGGCATTGGCCGCGCTGTTCCGCTCGCCGTCGAGCGTGTTGGCATTGGCATCGCCGCTGGCCGAAAGCGGCAGGGCGCCGAGCAGCGTGAGGTTCTCCACGTTGGCGAAGTTGGCCAGGTCCAGGCTGATCTTCGCCGAGCTGACCGTATCGGTGCCGCCGCCCGCCGCCTCCACCACCGCATCGCCCGCGCCCACGCGGTAGGTGTCGTCCCCGCCCAGGCCGGTGAGGGTGTTGGCGGCCGAGTTCTCCTCCCCGCTCAGCATGTTCGCACCATCGGTGCCGGACGCGGTCAGGGCGGTGCTCCCCAGCAGCTCCACGTTCTCCACGCTGGTGAAGCCGGCCAGCGCGATGCTGACGGCGGCGGTGCGGATGGTGTCGGTGCCGCCGCCGGCCACTTCCACCGCCTTGTCGCCGTTGCCGAGCACGTAGATGTCGTCCCCGCCGCGGCCGACCAGCGTGTCGGCGCCGAAGCTGGTCGAGCCGTCCAGCACGTTCGGCCCGCTGGTGCCCAGGGCGGCCAACGGCACGAAGCTGAACAGCCGCACGTTCTCGAAATGGGGGAAGTCGGCCAGGTCCACGCTGAGCGACCGGGCAATGATGGTGTCGTTGCCCTCGCCGACCCGCTCGGAGATCGTATCCTCCCCGTCCAGTTCATAGGTGTCGTCGCCGCGGCCGCCGGCCAGCACGTCGACCCCCTGGCCGCCGGTCAACCTGTCATTGCCAGCACCGCCCAGCAGTTCGTCATCGCCCCTGCCGCCCTCCAGCGTGTCGTCGCCGGCCCCGCCCTGCAGGTCGTCGTCGCCGTCGCCGCCGAACAACCGGTCGCTTCCGTTGCCGCCCACCAGCGTGTCGTCGCCCTTGAGGCCGCGCAGCGTGTCGTCGCCGTCCAGGCCGCGGATCTCGTCGGCCAGCAGGTTGTTGCCGAACAGCTCGTCCGCCGCGGCGCTGCCGGTGACCAGGCCCTGGCGCGGATCGATGATCTGCATGCGCAGGTCGTTGGCGTCGGGATCGTCGAAGCCGGTGGGGATGGTCTGCCAGGTCACCACCACGCGCCCGTCGGGCAGGGCGGCGATGTCGGGCGCCGTGCCGTCCTCCTCCACGTTCACGCGGTATTCGCCGCCGATGCGCCGGCCGGCGCCGTCGAAGGCCTGCAGCCGCACGGAGCGGCCGGAGCCGTCGGCGCCGTTGTCGGTCCAGCTTGCCACCACCCCGCCGCCGGGGGTGGCGGTGAGGCTGACATTGGCCTGGAACCCGGCGCTGGTCCCGTTCACCTGGAAGGCCGCGCCCAGCGGCACCGGCTCGGCGTTGGAAGGGCCGGGCGCGTACAGCCGCATCATCACCTCGGAGCCCAGGACGGAGGCGGCCGTGTTGCTGCTGGTCCAGGCCACCGCGAACAGCCCGCCGGACAGCCACGCCACCACCGGCGCGAACGGCGACTGGCCGCCGCCGGTGGCCGCCACCACCGCCGCGGTGCCGTGGGGCGCGCCGGTGCCGCTGTGCAGCTGCACCTTCACCTGGCCGAGCGTTTCGAGCAGCCACGCCACCACGATCCGCGAGCCGTCCGGCGCCGCGGCGATGCCGGGGGTGGCATTGAAGCTGGCCGCGGCGCTGGCCTGGGACTGCTCGGCCGAGACAATGCCGGCGCTGTCCACCGTCGCCAGCAGCGGGCCCGCGACTCCATGGCGCTGCCAGGTGATCGCCACCCCCGTGCCGCTGCGCGCGATGGCGGCGGTGTCGTCCTGCCGCTCGCCCAGCGGGGCGGTCACGGCGATGTCGCGCACCCGCCCGCCGAAGCTGTTGAACACGGCGCTGGCAATGCTGCGGCTGCTGCCGCCGGCGGCGTTGCGGGTCCAGACCACCTGGAACCCGCCATTGGCCAGGCCGGTCACGTCGGGGTTGCCATGGAAGATGGCATCCGTGCCGGCGGCCACCGTCATCTCGCCCAGAAGCGGCACGCCCTCCGCGTTGAAGAGACGGGCGCGGATGTGCTGGGTGCCCGGGGTGCTGTTGTCCTGCCACACCACCACGAAGTCGCCGGAGGCCAGGGCGGCGACGCGACCGCGCTCCTGGTGGCCCTCAAGGGTGTTGTTGACCTCGGTCTCGGCGTTCCAGCGCAGTGTTGCCATGGCGGTTCGTCCCCCTGCATTGCCCGTGCGTGCGGGGCGAAGGCCGCCGCGCCATGCCTACGGTTACAGCAGGCGCGAGCATGCAAGAAACGTTCCGATAATGGAAATCACCGGGGCGGGGATGCGCAGCGTTGCGGCACCCGGATGTATCGGCCCGGCCGACCCCGCGCTACAGCGTGAAATCCCCCGCCGCCAGCACGCCCAGCCCGGCGATGCGGATCTCGAAGGCCGGCGTGGTGCCGGCGATCGTGCCCTGCAGGATCACGTCCGCGCCGGCCACGCTGTAGCGCAGCTGCCCCGGCGCGCCGGTGAAGGCGGCGGTGCCGAGGAAGCTGAAGGCCTGGTCGCCCGCCAGCGCCGCGTTGGCGTCGATCGCGGCGAGGTCGATGCGGTCGCCCTCGGCGGGGGTGAAGCCCTGGATCACGTCCCGCCCGGCCCCCACGGCGCTGTCGGCGGCGGCGAGGAAGCGGAACCGGTCCGCCCCTGCCCCGCCCACCAGCGTGTCCGTGCCGCCCAGGCCGATGAAGGTATCCCCGCCGCCCAGGCCGCTCAGCACATTGGCGCCGGCATTGCCGGTGAGCAGGTTGGGGCCGAAGTTGCCCGTGGCATCCAGCGCCAGGCTGCCGGTGAGGGTGGCGTTCTCCATGTCGGCGTAGCCCGGCAGGTGAACGGAGATGAGGGCGGATTGCACCGTGTCGATCCCGCCGGACGGGCCCGCCGCATCCGTGATCGTGTCGAGGGGGCCCAGGATGTAGGTGTCGTTGCCGAAGCCGCCGATCAGCGCGTTGCCGGTGCTGTTCATCGACCCGTCCAGGATGTTGTCCCCGGGCGTGCCGATGATCGAGCTGGGCGCCGTGCCCAGCAGCGCCGCGTTCTCCACATGGGGAAAGTTGGACAGCGTGATGAGGCCCAGCCCCGAGCGTACCGTGTCGTTGCCGCCGCCGGCCTGCTCCACCACGGTATCGCCGCCATCCAGGATGTAGATGTCGTCGCCGCCCAGCCCGGTGAGCACGTTGGCCGCGCTGTTCTGCGCCCCGTCCAGCACATTGGCCGTGGCGTCCCCGGTGGCCGACAGCGGCAGGTCGCCGGTGAGGGTGAGGTTCTGCACGCCGGGATAGCTGGCCAGGGCCAGGTTGATCAGCGCCGACTGCACCGTATCCGTGCCGCCGCCGGCCACCTCCACCACCGTGTCCCCGGGGCCGACGATGAAAATGTCGTTGCCGCCCAGGCCCGTCAGCACGTTGGCCGCGCTGTTCTGCGCCCCGTCGATCACGTTGGCGCCGGCGTTGCCGGTGGCCTTCAGCGCCAGCGCGCCGGTGAGGGTGATGTTCTCCACCCCGGCATAGCTGGCCAGGTTGAGGCTCAGCGTGGCCGATTGCACCGTGTCGATCCCGCCGCCCGCCGACTCCAGCACCGTATCCCCGGCGCCGACGATGTAGGTGTCGTTGCCGCCATGCCCGATGAGCACGTTGGCCGCGCTGTTCTGCGCGCCGTTGAGCGTGTTGGCCCCGGCATGGCCCCTGGCCGTGAGCGGCAGGGTGCCGGTGAGGGTGGCGTTCTCCACGTTGGGAAACAGCCCGAGATCGAGGCTGACCGTGCCGCTCTGTGCCGTGTCGATGCCCTGGCGCGCCAGCTCGAACACCGCGTCGTCGGCGGAATCGATGATGTAGGTGTCGTTGCCGCGCCCGCCATACATCTCGTCGGCGCCGCGCCCGCCATCCAGCAGGTCGTCGCCCAGCCCGCCCCACAGCGCATCGTTGCCGCGCAGGCCCAGCAGCGTGTCGTTGCCGCCCAGGCCGTTGATCTCGTCATCGGCCAGGTCGTGGCCGTACAGCGTCTCGGCCGCCTGCGTGCCGTAGACGCGGCCGCTGCGGGGATCGACGATCTGCAGGTGGATGTCGCTGTCGGCGCCGTCGCCATCGCCGGTCCAGGTGACGGCGATGCGCCCGTCCGGCAGGGCGGCGATGTGGATGTCCTGGCCGATCTCCGCGGCCAGGCGGTATTCCGGCCCCATCGGCGCGCCGCGGCCGGTGATGGCCTGCAGCTTCATGCCGGTGGCCCCGTCGTCCCAGGCCAGCACCGCGCCGCCGGCGGGCAGCGGCACCAGGGCGCGCAGGGTGAGCACGCTGAATTCCGGTGGCACCACCACGGTGGTTGCGACCACAATAAAATTGATCAGTATGTCGTCCTGGAACACCGGCCGCAGCAGGGTGAACCGCAGCGATAACTCGTCAGCACCGAACACGGCTTCCTCGTGGATCCAGGCCAAGGCGAGCGCGCCACCCGCCAGCCACGCCGCCTGTGGAGGCCCCACGGAATCGCCGATGGGCGCGATCACGACGGGGCTCAGGGCCAGCGTGTGCAAGGTGCCAGCCGTGTAGAATGCGATCCGGATGTGCCTGCCCGAGACACTGTCGCGCACCACGACAGCGGTCGTGTCCGATCCCGGTTGCACCGCTACAACCGGGTCTCGTGCCGTTTGATCGGCGATCGTGCGGACCCCATCGCCCGCGCCATTGGCATCGAACACCCGCAGCGCCACCCCGCCGCCGCCGCCCACTTCCCACGCCACGGCCGCGCCACCCGCCCTGGGCGCCATGGCCGGGTCGCCGTCGGCCGTGGAGAAGGGGAAGACCACCGGCTGGTAGCGCAGGAAGCTGCCATCCGCGGCATAGATGTTGCCCTGCACATAGGCCACGAGCGGCCCGATGGTCTCGCTCCAGGTCACGTAGAAGCCGCCATCGGCCAGGCCGGTCACGGCGATGCCGCTCGCCGCGCGGCTGGCGGCCGCCACCAGGATTTCGGCGCCGGCCGGGGCGCCCTGCGCGTCGAAGCGCTGGGCGCGGACCTGGGGGGCGGCGGTAGACCCGTCCTTCCACACCACCACGAACCCGCCGCCCGTAAGCGCCGCCACCCGCGCGCCGGACTGGTCGCCGGCCAGCGAGGTGTTGGCGATCCGTTCCGGTCCCCAGCGGCGTGTTGTCATGTCTCGGGCCTTGGCTGCACGGCCGCGATGCTATCCGGCGGCGGCGGGCCGGCGAAGCGAAAAGCCGCCCGCCGCGGCTACAGCAGGAAATCCCCGGCCGACAGCGCGCCCAGCCCGGCCACGCGGATCTCGAAGGTCACGCCGGGGAACTGCACGCCCTGCACGATCAGGTCCGGGCCGCTGGCCACATAGCGCACCTCGCCATTGGCGCCCGTGAACGGGCTGGTGCCGAGGAAGCTGAAGGCCTGGTTGCCCGGCAGCAGGTCGTTGGTATCCATCCCCGAGATGTCGATCCGGTCGCCCTCGGCGCCGTTGAAGCCCTGGATCACGTCGCGCAGCGGGCCAGGCACGCTGTTCGAGAACAGGCTGAACACGAACATGTCCGCCCCCACCCCGCCGATCACCGTATCGGTGCCGGCGCCGCCGTACAGAATGTCGCCCCCGCCGCCGGCGGAGAGCGTGTCATTGCCGCGGCCCCCGCTGATGCTCTGCGGCAGCGCGTTGCCGGTGAGCGCGAGGCCGATGTCGAGCGCGCCGTTCAACAGCACCTCCACCTCCGACCCGGCCTTCAGCGTGTGGTTGGCCCTGGCGAACACGGTATCGGTGCCGCCGCCCACGGGCTCGTCCACCGTATCGCCGGCCCCCACCACATACACGTCGTTCCCGGTCTGCCCGGCCAGCGCATTGGCCGCGCTGTTGCCGCTGCCGTCGAGCAGGTTCAGCCCGAAATTCCCCGTGGCCGACAGCGGCAGGCTGCCGAGCAGGGTGATGTTCTCCACGCTGGGATAGCTGGCCAGGTTCAGGCTGAGCGTGGCCGATTGCACCGTGTCCACCCCGCCGGACGGTGTTTCCACGATCGTGTCGCCGGCGCCCACCACGTAGGTGTCGTTCCCGTCGAGCCCGGTCAGCACGTTCGCCGCCGTGTTGGCCGCCCCGTTCAGCACATTGGCCTCCGCCGTGCCGGTGGCGGACAGCGGCAGCGCGCCGGTGAGGGTGGCGTTCTCCATGTTGGCGATGCCGGCGAGGGCCAGGCTGAACAGGCCCGTCTGCAGCGTGTCGGAGCCCTTGCCGGCGAATTCCAGCACCTGGTCCAGGCCATCGATGATGTAGAGGTCGTCCCCATCGCCGCCGAAGAGGAGATTGGCCGCCGGGTTGCCGGCGCCATCCAGCGTGTTCGCCGCCGCGTTGCCGGTGCCGGTCAGCGCCTGGGTGCCGAGCAGCACCAGGTTCTCCACGTTCGGCATGGCTTGCAGATCAAGGCTGAACGCGGCCGAGCGCACCGTGTCCACCCCGCCGCCCACGCCCTCCGTCAGCGTGTCTCCGGCGCCCAGGATGTAGGTGTCGTCCCCGCCCAGCCCGGTGAGTTCGTTGGCCGCGCTGTTCTGCGCGCCGTCCAGCACGTTGGCGGTGGCATCCCCGGTGCCGGACAGCGGCAGCGCGCCGGTGAGCGTCACGTTCTGCACGCCGGGATAAAGCGCCAGGTTCAGGCTGATCAGCGCCGACTGCACCGTGTCCGTGCCGCCGCCGGCCACTTCCACGATGCTGTCGCCGGGCCCGACGATGAACAGGTCGTTGCCGCCCAGCCCGGTGAGCACGTTGGCCGCGCTGTTCTGGCTGCCGTCGATCGTGTTGGCGCCGGCGTTGCCGGTGGCCTTCAGCGCCAGCGCGCCGAGCAGGGTGATGGCCTCGATGCCGGCATAGCTGGCCAGGTTCAGGCTGATGGTGGCGGACTGCACCGTGTCGATCCCGCCGCCCGCCGCCTCCACCACGGTATCCCCGGCACCGACGATGTAGGTGTCGTTGCCGGACAGGCCCGTGAGCACGTTGGCCGCGCTGTTGGCCGCCCCGTTGAGGGTGTTGGCCCCCGTGTTGCCCCGCGCCGACAGCGGCAGCGCGCCGGTGAGGGTGGCGCCCTCCACGTTGGGAAACAGGCCGAGATCGAGGCTGATCGTGCCGCTCCGCACCGTGTCGATGCCCTGGGTGGCGGATTCGATCACGGTGTCGGCCAGGCTGTCGAGGATGAAGGTATCCTCGCCGCGGCCGCCATACAGCTCGTCGGCGCCGCGCCCGCCATCCAGCAGGTCGTTGCCCAGCCCGCCGAACAGCGCGTCGTCGCCGCCCAGGCCGAACAGCGTGTCGTTGCCGCCCAGGCCGCTGAGCTCGTCGTTGACCAGGTCGTGGCCATAGAGCGTGTCGGCCGCCGCGCCGCCGGTCACGATGCCGTCGCGCGGATCGATGATCTGCATGACGATGTCGTCGCTCCCGTCGTCGCCCGGGCCGACCCACGTCACCACCACCCGCCCGTCGGCCAGCGCGGTGATCGCCGGGGTGACACCGTACTCCCCACTGTTGGTCACCCGGTATTCGGCGCCGAGCCGGTTGCCGCCGGCGTCGAACGCTTGAAGCAAGACGCTGAAACCCGGGGCGCTCCCGTCTTGCCAGGCCACGACCGCGCCGCCGGTGGGCAGGCTGGTCATGGTGAGGCCATACTGATTGCCAGCCGAGCGCGCGTTCACCTGGAAGGGCAGCTTCAGCAGAACCGGGCTGGCCGTCGAGTTCAGGGGCGGGTTCGTGACGGTATAGACCGCCATCTCGATCTCATAGCCGCGGGCACCGCCATAGAACGTCTCAACTGCAACCGCGTAGGTGCTCGGGTCGAGCCAGGCCACCTGCATTCGGGCGTTCGACCCGATGCCAGTGTCCCGGATGAACCCCGACTGTGCGCCGATCTGGAAACCCTGCACCGACATGATGTAGGTGGCGACACCAAAGCCGCTGCCCTGGATGAACTCCGCAACCACGAAGATGTCCTGCGACGGTGCCACGGCCACGGCTGGCGGCGAGGCGTCGCCGGGTCTTGCGGATCCGATGATGCCACCGCCCGCGCCGGCTCCGTCGAATATCCTGAACGCCAGATCGCTGCCGACTTGGCTGCCCCCGGCGCGCCACGCCACCAGCGCACCGTTGCCCAGCGCCGCAACGGCGGGGTTGTCGTCGGCCGCGAAGGCGAACACCACCGGCTGATAGCGCAGGAAGGCGCCGTCTGCGCCATAGACGTTGCCCTCGATGTAGTTGGTGCCGAATTCAACCTGCCGCGTCCAGGTCACGTAGAACCCGCCATCGGCCAGTCCTGTCACCGCCGGCTGGGAATGCCCCTCACCCGTGGCGATCGCGATCTCCCCACCCGCCTTGTTGCCCAGCGCGTCGAAGCGCTGCGCACGGATGCCGTGCGTGGCGCTGACGTCCGCCCAGACCACGACGAAGCCGCCGCCAGCCAGCCCCGCCACCGCCGGCGTCCACTGCGTGCCGGCCGTGGCGGTGTTGACGATATTCTCCATACCCCAGCGACGTGTCGGCATCGGCTTCGGCCCCTGTCCCGGTCATGCCATGATACGAGACTGCGACAGCGCTGCGACAGGGGCATGAGCGTAACGTGTCGTTGAGCCGCCGCCCCTCAGGCCGGGCGCGCAATCACCGACACGGAGGCGATTCGCCAGGCCCCGTCGGCCCCCTTCAGCAGGGTGTAGAGGCCGGTGATGCGCTCGATCGGGCTGCCGTCGGCGCGCACGCGCAGCGCATGCTTCAGGTGCAGGTGAACCTTCTCCGCGGTGGCGTCCAGCACCTCGGTTTGCACCTCCAGCGTGTCGGCCCAGCCGGTGCGCGCGGCCAGCGCCTTCGGGTCGGGCGCGTGCTCCACCAGCTCCGGCCCGGCCGGGCCGATGCGGGCCATGGGGGTGGTGGCCATGCCGGCGAGCGCTGCCGGGTCGCCCTGGCGGAAGGCGGCGATGTAGGCGTGGTAGAAGGCCTCGGCCTCGCGCGCGGCGGCGGTGTCCATGGCGGTGCTCCTGCGGGGGCCCGCAGGGTAGCCGCTCAGCGACGGCGGCGCAGCCCCGCCAGGCCCAGCAGCCCGGCGCCGAGCAGCGCCAGGGAGGCGGGCTCGGGGGTTTCGGCGACGTTGAAGGTGACGTTGTCGACGATCTCGATCAGGGCGATCGGCGTGCCGCCGGCGTCGCCGTACCAGAACAGCGCGCCGTTGAAGGCCGTGCCGCTGTAGCTGATGGTCTGGTTGGGAAGGTCGTCCTGGTTCATGGCGACCGAGACAGAATCCACCACAACCACGCCATCGTAGAGCACCAGCCAGGCGCGGTCGCCAACGTCGGAGCAGCAAGGGTCGTCGTTGCCGAACACCAGCGACAATTCCGTGGCGTAAGCACTGAAGTCCATCCTCAGCCGGCTCGCATCGTCGTCGAATACGGCCAAGCCTTTTCCGATGGCCTCAGAGTCAGAATAGACTATGAGGTTGGCGCCACTCGTATCGGTAAAGGAGACGCCGGCGCCGGAGGCGCTGACGAAGCCATTGGCCTTGTTCCCCGTGGTGTCAGCCTCGAAGTCGATCACCGCAGCCTGGGCTGTGGCGCTGGCGAGGAGCAGGGCGGCGGCGGCAAAAGCGAGGCGCATAGGACGTTCCTGAATACCTGGTCGGGCTGAGGTCGCTCACGCAAATATCGCGCCACGCAATAGAATCACATATTTGGCGACACGCCGAGACCCTGCCCGCGCCATTCTGTAAACCTTTCCGACGCCGTCGCCCCTCCTTCGGCCCCGGATCGGGTAGAATCGTAAGATTCTCCGACACGCGCGCCTGCGCCACGGGTGCGCCATGGGTGCGCCATTCCCCGCGTCATTCGCCGCGTCGTTCGCCGGTGGCGCGGCGCGCGCACGTCGTTGATTTCATGATGTTAGTTTGCTATATTGACATATCCGCCGATCCGTGCTATCTGGAGCGTAGGCACGGGTGGTGGTTCCCTATCCTACCGCCGCGCCTTTTCGGCGGCCCCTCAAGGGCCGGCGGAATGGCGCCGCGGTACAGGCGATGACGCCAACGTACGTACAAAGGGAAATGCGTCGTTCGCCGCGCCATTCGCGGTGTCGGGCGCCGGGGCCTCCGTCGCGCCATGCATCATTCTTCCTTTCCCCTTCG